>NZ_JBLMKT010000001.1:0-7386 GCF_047779955.1 Streptomyces lothianensis
TCGTGGCGATCACTGCGCCGTCGGGGCGCTCCAGGCTCGGCTGGGACGCGTACAGCGTGTGCGCCACGGCCCAGGATGTGTCCGTGGTTTCTCCTACCGCCAGGGCTGCGGGCAGGTCCAGGTCGAGGAACGTCACCCCTGGCAGGGCCATCAGATGCTCCCCCGTACCTGGCCGCTCCCGGTCGGCCTCCACCAGGGCACAGGCCGTGACATAGAGGAACCAGTCCGGCTCGGTGTGTGAGCGGTGGATCAGCCGGGAAACCAGGGCGTTCCCCCTACCCGCCGCGAGCAGGGCGGAGGTATCGAGCAGGACATGTACCGCATCGCTCACGCCGCATGCCCCAGACGCCGGCTCAGCTCCGCATCCAGTGCTTCTTCCTCTGCAGGAGTGGGATCATAACCACTCCACTCTCGCAGTACTTCACGAGCCTTCTCCGCACGCTCAGCACGCTCCGACGGCGTCAGCAGCGTACCCGCCAGGAATGCCAGATAGGCGCGCAACGACATTCCCTCGGCCTCGGCAATCTGCGCCAAGCGGTCCCGGGCCTCCACCGGGATGCGGACGTTCGCGTCAGACATGGTGAAACTCCCTTCCGATGCAGCCCACCTTACCTCGGCGGGTACGGGTACGCACCCGTACCCGCTTGATGTGAAGGTGCCCGGGTCGACGCCGGACGGCGCGCATCTCCCCACCCGACGAACTCATGGCGATCATGCGTCGCCTGGCCGACAGCGCCACTTGAGGCGCGACCCACCGCGTCGGGAGACTACAGAATCGGATCAGATTGCTCGCCGATCCGACCCGAAGCACGACAGTTGTCACCACCGCCGTTCGCCGACCTGTGACTTCAACTGAATGAAGCACGGTGGGTGTCACCAAGTTCGCGCGCCACCTGTCACCAGTAGCGGGCGAAGCAGGACTACTGCCACTGGCTAGCGTGGGCTACCGCCCCCTGGGGCGGTAGCCCAGCCTGCGTAAGATGCGCCCCGTGAGACAGATCAACACCCGAATACTCACCCTGTGCTGTGCTGCTGCATGTCTGGCCGGCGTCGGCTGGTTCGCCAATCAAACCGTGCGCCCAGAGTGTGACGTCGCCATCTCCGTCTTCACCGACAGCAACGGTGACCCCCTGCCCGACCAGGATGGGAAGCGTTGGACCGTCCACGAACTCACCGAGCGCGCCTACTGGGAGAAGGTACGTGACGGCGCCTGCGAGCCGCCTTCGGCCCGTTGGCGTCAATGGTTCAACTGACCGCCCAGAGACCTGGTGACAGCAGCACTGCCTCGGTGACAGCTATCGTGCTTCGGCTGACGATCAGGTGGCACGTCGTTCACGAGCGGGCTTCCTTATGCTGCGAATCCGACGGCTGATACGTATTCGTACTGTCCCCATTGGGAGCCGAGGTCCACGATCGAGTCGATCCATGCGTCGTCCAGCGCGCTGAGGTCGCCGGTGGCCCAGGCGCGCACGATGGTGTCCCACTGACGGACGTTCAGGGAGCGGTACTCCAGGACGCGTTGGAAGCGACGGTCGACCTGGGACTGGTTGAGCGGGTGGATCTCGACCCGGGTCCCGCCCCGGCTGTTGAGGCGGCGCAGCAGGTAGCGGGCCACGTTCTGGCGGCGCACGGTGCGGTAGGCGGTCTCGATCTTCGCCAGGTTCCTTTTGGAGGGCTGACGGCGTCCGGTCAGCCAGGCCTTGAGGGTACGGTCGGTCACGGTGAGACCGGCGTCACGGGCTGCCTGGCGGGCATGCGGTGTTTTGGTCAGGTAGTTCAACCGTGCCATGAGGCCGCGCCGCTGTGTGATGGGGGTGGCGACGAACCCGGCGAGTTGGTCGAGCTGGCGGGCGACGGCTTCACTGCCCTTGATGCCACGTGCACCGTATTTCCCGAAATCGTTTGTTCTGTCCGGCATTCAGCTCGCCCCCCGTCCTCATCGTGTTCTTCTGTGCTCGATTCTACGTCGCCGACCGGCCCTCACCCGGGCGCGCCGCCCTCTGGACGCCCTTTAGACGCCCTTTAGACGCCCTTGTCCGCCAGCCATTCCTGGATTCGTTTCGCCACGTCCTCCGAGTGGTCGCCCAGCATCGTGAAGTGGTCGCCGGGGACGTCGATGGCGTCGTGGGGGTGGGGCCAGTGGGCGCGCCAGTCGGTGTCTTCGGGGATGGTGCCGAGGGGGGTGTCGGCGCGGACCAGGAGGGTCGGGACGTCGAGGTTCTGGGCTTTCCAGTCGCTGAAGAACTGGAGGTAGGCCGCCCAGGCGGTGGTGCGGTAGTCGTCCATGGGGGTGTAGGCGGTGTCGCGTTCGACCATGCCGTCGAGCATCTGGGGGATCCAGTTGACAAGGACGGGGCTGTCGAAGGGGTAGCTGTCCATCAGGACGACCGCTTCCGGGGCCCGGCCCTGGCGGGCCAGTTCCAGGGACAGGACGTTCGCCACCATCGCGCCGCCGGAGTGGCCGGTGAGAACGAAGGGGGCGTCGCCGACGGTTCGCAGGACTGTGTCGGCGTGGGTGCGCAGGAGGGTGTCGAGGTCGGCCGGGAGCTCCTGGCCCGCCGTGAAGCCCGGGTGCGGGAGGGCGTAGACGTCCCGGGCACCGCGGAAGCCGGAGGCCAGGCGGGCGTATTCGTGGGCGCCCGAGAGCATCGACATGGTGCAGCAGCTGATCAGGGCCGGCGCGTCGGTCCCGGAGCGGCCGCCCAGGGGGACCGCGCGGTGGGGTACGTCGAGGGTGGCGGGGTCGTCGTAGGTGGGCCGGAAGGACGCCAGGTTGATCAGCAGCTCCGTGTACTCGGCGGGCTTTCCTATGTCGCGGCTGTGGCGGAAGAGTTCGCCCAGCAGGTGGGTGTCGGTGCCTTGTGGGCTCTCGTTCTCCTCTTCCTGTTCCTCGCCCAGCACCCGGGCTGCCAGGTGCCTTGCCAGCCTCAGCGGTGTGGCGTGGTCGAAGAGGAGGGTCGCGGAGAGGCTGACTCCCAGGGCCTGCTGGAGGTCGTTGCGCATCCGCAGGGCCGTCAGGGAGTCGAAGCCCTGCTCCAGGAAGTTCGTGTCGGTCTCGATGGCGTCCGAGGACTCGTGGCCGAGGACCGCTGCCGCGTGCTGCGTCACGGTGCTCAGGAGCGACCAGTGGCGTTCTGCGGCCGGCACGTCGCGCAGGCGTGCGGCGAACTCGCCACGGGTGTTCGGCGCCTCCTCCTCGTATTCGCCGGGGTCCGTTGCCGCGGGGGGCTGGAACGTGCCCGGTGCCGGGGGCGCCGGCCAGTAGTGGCGGCGCTGGAAGGCGTAGGTGGGGAGGGTGGTGCGGTGCGCTCCCGTGCCTTCGAAGACTCTGGTCCAGTCGACCTTTGTGCCTTGGCAGTGGGCTTCCGCCAGGGCGGTGAGGATTCGGGGCAGGTCGCCTTCGTCTCGGCGCAGGGTGGCCAGGGCCGTGGCGTCCGCTCCTACGCTCTCGATGGTGCCCTGGAGGCCGATGGCCAGGACCGGGTGGGGGCTGACCTCGATGAAGACGCTGTGGCCGTCGCCGAGGGCCGCGCGGGTCGCCTGTTCGAACTCGACCGTCGCGCGGAGGTTCTCGTACCAGTACGTGCCGTCCATCACCGTTTCCTCGCTCAGCTGCTTGCCGGTGAGGGACGAGTACAGGGGGGTGTCGGTCCGGTTGGGGGTGATGCCGGTCAGGAGGGTTGCCAGTTCGTCCTTTATTTCCTCTACGTGCGGGGAGTGCGAGGCGTAGTCCACGTCCACCTTGCGTGCGCGTAGGCCCGTGGTCTCGCAGGTGGCGATCAGTTCGTCCAGGGCGTCGGCGTCACCCGATACGACCGTGGACGACGGGCCGTTGACCGCCGCTATCGAGATGCGGCCGGTCCAGGTGCTGATCGTGTCGCGGACCTGGTCGGCGGGCTGCGCCAGGGAGACCATCCCGCCGCGGCCCGCGAGGGCCTCGATCGCGCGGCTTCGCAGGGCCACCACTTTCGCGGCATCCTCCAGCGAGAGGATGCCCGCCACGGCGGCTGCCGCGATCTCGCCCTGTGAGTGGCCGATCACGGCGGCGGGTTCGACGCCGTACGAGCGCCAGACCTCGGCCAGGGAGACCATCACCGCCCAGAGCACCGGCTGGACGACGTCCACGCGGTCCAGGCCCGGCGCGCCTTCCCTGCCCCGTACGACGTCGAGGAGTGACCAGTCCGTGTGGGGGGACAGCGCCTCTGCGCATGCGGTCATGCGGCTTGCGAAGGGCGGGGACTGTTCCAGGAGGTCGACCGCCATGCCCGCCCATTGCGCGCCCTGGCCGGGGAACACGAAGACCGGGCGTGTTCCTCTGCCGGCGACGCCCTTGAGGACCGTGGGGGCCGGGGCGTCGGTCGCCAACGCGTGCAGAGCCGTCTCGAAGTCGGCCCGGTCGGCGGCCACCACCGCCGACCGGTGGGTGAAGGACGTACGGGTCAGGGCGAGGGAGTAGCCGATGTCCGCCAGGGGTGTTGTGGGGTTCGCGCGGAGGTGTGCCAGGAGGCGGTCGGCCTGGGCGGCCAGTGCCGTCGGGGTCTTCGCTGAGAGGATCCAGGGCACCGTCGGCAATTCGGTGGCGGTGGGGGTCGATTCCCCCGGGTCGGGGTTCTGCTCTTCGGCCGGGGGCTGTTCTTCGGCCGAGGCCTGTTCCAGGATCAGGTGGACGTTCGTGCCGCTCATTCCGAACGAGGAGACGGCGGCACGGCGGGCACGGCCGGTCTCCGGCCAGGGGCGGGCCTCGGTGAGGAGCCGTACGGCTCCGGCGGTCCAGTCGACGTGCGGGGACGGCTCGTCCGCATGGAGGGTGCCGGGCAGGATGCCGTGGCGCATCGCCATGACCATCTTGATCACGCCCGCTACGCCGGCGACGGCCTGCGGATGGCCGATGTTCGACTTGAGGGAGCCGAGCCACAGCGGCCGGCCGGTGTCGCGGTCCTGGCCGTACGTCGCGATCAGGGCGCGGGCCTCGATCGGGTCGCCGAGCGTGGTTCCGGTGCCGTGGGCCTCGACGGCATCGATGTCGGCCGTCGTGAGCCGGGCGTCGGAGAGGGCCTGGCGGATGACGCGGCGCTGCGCGGGGCCGCTGGGCGCGGTCAGGCCGTTGGACGCGCCGTCCTGGTTGACGGCGGAGCCTCGGATGACGGCGAGGACTTCGTGGCCGTTGCGTCGGGCGTCGGAGAGTTTCTCCAGGAGGAGCGTGCCGACGCCCTCGGCCCAGCCGGTGCCGTCGGCGTCGGCGGAGAAGGCCTTGCAGCGGCCGTCGCCGGCGAGGCCGCCCTGCTTGCTGAACTCGGCGAAGACGCCCGGTGTGGCGATGACGGCGGCGCCGCCGGCGACCGCGAGGGAGCATTCGCCCCTGCGGAGGGACTGGACGGCGAGGTGCAGGGCGACCGAGGAGGACGAGCAGGCCGTGTCGACGGTGACGGCCGGGCCTTCCAGGCCGAAGGTGTACGAGAGGCGGCCGGACAGTACGCCGCCGGCGGTGCCGGTCAGCAGGTGTGCCTCGCTGCCCTGGGCGTCGCCGTACATGGTGGCGCTGTAGCCGGAGGCCGAGCAGCCGACGAAGACGCCGGTGCGCGAGCCCTTGAGGGATGTCGGGTCGTAGCCGCCGCGTTCGAGGACCTCCCATGTCGACTCCAGCAGCATGCGCTGCTGGGGGTCCATGGCGAGGGCCTCGCGGGGGCTGATCCCGAACGGTGCCGGGTCGAACCGGGGCGCGTCGTGGACGAAGCCGGCTTCGAGGGTGATCGGGGCGTCGTCCGGTTCGCCGGGGGCCCGCAGCCACGCCGGATCCCAGCCGCGGTCGTCGGGGACCGGCGAGACGGCGTCCGTGCCGTCGAGTACCAGCTGCCACAGCGCCTCCGGGGAGACGGCGCCGCCGGGCAGTCGGCAGCTCATGGCGACGACGGCGACGGGCTCGGTCGCCGCGTCGGCCCGTTCGGCCAGTGTCTGGTTCAGCTGCCGCAGCCGCTCGTTGTCCACCAGGGCGGAGCGGAGCGCCTCGACGATCTGGTCGGTACCCGCGTTCATCAGTTCGTCTCCATGGCCATGCGGATGAGGTCCTGGACGTCCATGGACCTGATCTCTTCGCTGCGGTCGGCGCGGTCCTCGTCGAGGGCCGCGGCGAGATCCGTCGGAATGCCGTCGCGCGGGTCGAGCGGGCCGTCGTCGTGGGCTTCGTCGTGGGCTTCGCCGTCCGCGCCGGGCACGAGTTCGCGGCGGAGCCGGTCGGCGAGCGTCTCGGCCGACGGTTCGTCGAAGACGATCGTCGATTCGAGGTCGAGGCCGGTGGCTTCGTTGAGGCGGTTGCGCAGTTCGATGCCCATGACCGAGTCGAATCCGAGGTCGCGGAACGCCCGGTCGGCCTCGACGGCGTGGGCGGTCGCGTGGCCCAGTACGCGGGCTGCCTCGGCGCGTACCAGGTCCTGAAGGATGCGGCGCTGCTCGTCGGCCGGTACGGAGAGCAGTCGGTCGCGGAACGCGGTGGATGCCTCCCGTTCCTCCTCGGTCTCCGTGCCGCCGGTGGCGGTGGCGGTGCCGCGCTTCGGGTCGTACAGCTCGCTCAGCAGGGCGCTGGGGCGGAGGGCGGTGAACGAGGGTGCGAACTTCTCCCAGGCGACGTCGGCGACGGTGGAGCAGGGGGTGCCGAGGGCGAGGGCCCGTTCCATGGCGGCGATCGCGATGTCGGGGTCCATGAGGGTGAGTCCGCGCCGCTCGAGTTGTTCGACCGCCTCGCCCTGGGCCAGTCCGCCGCCGGCCCAGGGGCCCCAGGCGATGGAGGTGGCGGTCAGGCCTCGGGTGCGGCGGTGCTCGGCGAGGGCGTCGAGGTAGGTGTTGGCGGCGGCGTAGCCGCCCTGCCAACCGGCGCCCCAGGTCGCGGAGATGGAGGAGAACAGGACGAAGGCGTCCAGGTCGGCGTCGGCGAACACTGCGTCGAGGTTGACGGCTCCGGTGACCTTCGCGTGCAGGACCTCGGCCAGTTCCTCGTGGGACATCGCGGTCAGCTCGGTGGCCTGCCCGATGCCGGCGGCGTGGATGATGCTGCGGACCGGGGTGCCTTCGGTGTGGAGGGTGGTGGCGAGGGTTGTCAGCGCGTCGAGGTCGGTGACATCACAGGCCGTGACGGTGACCTCCGTACCGAGGGCGGTGAGTTCCTCGTGAAGTTCCCTCGCGCCGGGGGCGTCCATGCCCCGTCGGCTGGTGAGCACGACGCGCTCGGCGCCGTGGGTCGCCGCCCAGCGGGCGACGTGTGCGCCCAGACCGCCGGTACCGCCGGTGACCAGGACCGTGCCCCGGACCTGCCAGGAGGTGTCGGCACCACCCGGGGCCGTCGCCCGTACGACTCGGCGGACATGCACGCCTGTGGGGCGTATGGCTGTCTGG
>NZ_JBLMKT010000033.1:0-7302 GCF_047779955.1 Streptomyces lothianensis
CTGCGGCACCTCCGCCTGCGGCACCTCCGCCTGCGGCACCTCCGCCTGCGGCACCTCCGCCTGCGGCACCCGCTTGCCGCAACCCCACCCGCACAGCACCAACAGCCAGCACTTGCAAGTCACTTGGCGCACTATCTTCCGGCCGCCACATCCGCTTCCCTGACCCCATGGACATGGACATGGACATGGACATGGACCGACGGAGCGTTCTCAGGGGCGCGGCGGCCGTCTCTGCCGCGGGACTTCTCTCGTACGCGGGGATCGCGCCCGCATCCGCGAAGCCGGGGCGCCGCGCCGCGCTCACCCCTGCCGACTGGATGGCGGGCCAGGGCGACACTACGCCGCTGACCCGGCTCACCATCCCCGGCACGCACGACTCGGGCGCCCGCCACGGCGGCCTCTGGACCGAGTGCCAGAACTGGACCATCGCGCAGCAACTGGCCGCCGGCATACGCTTCCTGGACATCCGCTGCCGGGTGACCGGCGGCTCGTTCGCGATCCACCACGGCGCCTTCTTCCAGCACATGATGTTCGGCGACGTCCTCATCGCCTGCCGTGACTTCCTCGCCGCGCACCCCTCGGAGACGGTCCTGATGCGGGTCAAACAGGAGTACTCGGAGGTGAGCGACACCGAGTTCCGCGTCGTCTTCGACGACTACCTCGACAACCGGGGCTGGCGCCCGCTCCTCCACATCGGCGACCGCTGGCCCGATCTCGGTACCGCGCGCGGCAAGGTGGTCCTCATGGCCGACAACGGCGGACTGCCGGGCGGGATCCGCTGGGGTGACTCGTCCCTCTTCGCGATCCAGGACGACTACAACGCCGAGCCCTTCGGCAAGTGGCCGCAGGTCCGCGACCACTTCCGCCGGGCCGCCGCCGAACCGGGCCGCCAGTACATCAACTTCGTCAGTACGGCGGCGGGCCTGCCGCCCGAGTGGAACGCGTACCGCCTCAACCCGCAGACCAGGGACTTCCTGAACAGCGGCGAGGCCTCCGGCTGGACCGGCCTCGGCATCGTCCCGATGGACTACCCGGACGCGACGAGCGGGCTCATCGGCGCGGTGCTCGCCCACAATCCGTAGGCAGGGCCAGGGAGCGTCGGGGCGAGGCCGGGCCGGGGCGGGGGCAGGCCCAGGGGCCGGGCGGGCCCAGCCCCTGGTGTGCGGGCTGCGGGGTTCGCACCCCGCGGCCCGCACACCCGCCCTTCAGACGACCGCCCGCCCCAGCAGGTACACGAGTGGCGCGGAGGCCGCGAGTGGGAGGGCGACGCCCGCCGTCATGTGGACGAAGCGCGAGGGGTAGTCGTAGCCGGCCACGCGCAGGCCGATCAGGGCGCTGACCCCGGCGCCGAGGCCGAGCAGCGCCCCGCCCGAGCCCAGACCGGTGAGTCCGCCGGCGGCGATGCCCGCTCCCGCCGCCGTGAGCAGTGAGACCACGACCGAACCGGTCTCGGGCAGCGGCAGTGCACGCGCGAGGCTCGCGGCGGCGACCGCGAGCGCACCCACGACGACGGCGTCCGTGGAAGCCCCGAGGAAGCCGCCGGCGAGAATCGCGAGCGCCGCGGCGGCCACCGTGGCCATCAGCCCGTACATCCGCTCGTCCGGGCTCGCGTGCGAACGCAGCTGGAGGACGAGCGTGAGCAGCACCCAGACGCCGAGGGTGCCGATGAGCGCGGCGGGCGCGTGCTCGCGGCCCACCGCGAGCAGCACGACGTCCGCGGCGAGGGCGCCCGCGAACGCGAGCGCGATGCCCTGGCGCGCGGGCCACATCCCGTTGAGCCGGAACCAGCCGGCCGCGCTCAGGCCCTGCAGCACAAGGAGCGGCACGAGCAGCGCGTAGTCGTTGAGAGCCGCGCCGACGGCGAGCAGCACACCGATACCGGCCGTGATCCCGGCGGGCTGGATACCCGGCGCGATGATGGGCGAACGGCCCTCGGCGCGGGCCCGCTGGGCGTCGGTGATCCGAGTGTTGCCGACGGTCGTGGCGGGGCCGTAGGAGGGCCCGCCGGTGGGCGCGGGTCCGGCAGGGGCCGGTTCGGCCGACGCCGGGTCGGAGGGGCCCGGTCCAGCGGAACCCGGTCCGGCGGAGGCCGGCGGGAACGTCTGCTGGGGCGCGGCGCTGTACGCGTAGGCGTCGGCCGCGCGGTCGTCGTACGGGGTGGTGGCCTGCGGGGATGGGTACTGAGCCGCCTCGGGGGTGGCGTGCGGGCCCGTCCCGGAGGCGGCGGCGTACTGGTTCGTCTCCGGGGTGGCGTACTGCCCCGCCTCGGGAGCGGCGGTGTAGCGGCCCGCGTACGGGTCGGTGCCCTGCTGCGGGTATGCGGCGTGGCGGGCGGCGTCCTGGGCGTACGGCTGGTGTGGGGCCGGTACCTCCGCGGGGAGCGGGCCCGGGTTCGGGCCGTAGTGCTGCGGGGCCGGTGCGCTCTGTGCGTTCTGCGGCGGCAGATACGCGGTGTCCTCGGCGGCGCCCGGTGCCTGCGGCTGCGCCCCGGTCTCCCAGGTCCGCCCCTGCCAGACCTGGGTCTGCGGCCCCTCGTCGTAGCCGCCAGCCGTCCACTGCTGCGGGCCGGGCTGCTGACCGTACGGCTCGTACTGCTCGTGCTGGTCGCTCATCGTGTGCGGGTCACCCTCCTGCGAACGGCGGGAGCACCTCGACCGTGCCGCCCTCGGCAAGGCGTACGGTCTCATGCGCGCGGGTGCCGACGGGGTCGCCGTCGACCAGGAACGAGCAGCGCTGCAGTACGCGGACGAGCTCGCCGGGGTGCCGGACGCGGGCCGCGTCCAGCGCCTGCGCGAGGGTCTCCGCCTCGTAGGGCTCCTCTGCGAGGCCGGCGGCTGACTTCGCTGCGGCCCAGTAGCGGATGGTGCCGGTGGCCATGCGATCGGCCTCCTTTCGACTGCATCCATGATGCCGGTACGCCCGGGGTGCTCCGCCGGGTGCGCCCGTTCCGCTGTTCCGCGGAGGGGGCAGGCGTGGGCCTGCCCCCGCCCTCCGGGGCAGGCGAGGGGCCTGGGCCCGTCCCCCCGGGGGCAGGCAGGGGGGGCTGCGCCCGTCCCGCGGGTCAGGCAGGGCCCGGCGTGGTGCGGTCGGTGGCCCAGCTGCCGATCCGCGCGAGCAGTTCCGCCCCCGCCGCGTGCTCCGCATGCCCCATCCCCCGCTCCACCCACAGCTCGACCCCCGGCGCGGCCGAGGCGAGCATCCGCGGGTGGTCGAGCGGGAAGTACGGGTCGCGGTCGCCGTGGACGACCAGCACAGGCGCCGGGGCGAGGAGCGGCACCGACTCGGCGGGGGACAGCGGGACCGGGTCCCACTCCTCGGGGTGGATCCGGGTGCCGAGGACGTGGCGGCCGACGATCCGGCCCGTACGCCGCGTGACCACCCAGTGCAGCCGCCGCATCGACGGCGTCCCCCGGTAGTACCAGCGCGCGGGGGCGCTCACGGCGACCACCGCGTCGGGCCGTGCTTCCGCGCGCCCCCCGTGCAGCGCGCCCTGCCGCAGCACCACCGAGCCGCCCATCGAGAAGCCGACGGTGACCACCCGCCCGTACCCGAGCGAGCGCGCCCACTCGACGGCCGCCGCCAGGTCGAGCACCTCACGGTCCCCGACCGTGGAGCGCCCGCCGGAGCGCCCGTGCCCGCGGAACGAGAACGTGATCACGGCCCCGAACTGCGTGAACGCCTCCGCCACCCGCCGTACGTGCGGCTTGAGCAGCCCGCCCGAGAAGCCGTGTGCGAGCACGATCGCCAGGCCGTCGGCGGCCTGCGGACCCCGCGCGCAGGGCTCGTACGCCGCCTCGATGGCGACCCCGTCCTCGGTACGCAGCGTGGTGCGGCGCCTCCCGCGGGTGACCGTTCGCGTGACCGGTAGCACAGAAGAACGCGCCGTCGGGTCTCCCTGAGGTGAACTCATGTGGGCTATTCTCCTGGGCAGAGGATCCGGGCAGCGACGCCCCCGGGTCCTTTTGTGCTTTCAGGGGTTCAGGAGGACAAGGTCCTGAACCCTGCACGGCGCAGAACAGCAGTGCCGTAAACGTCCTCGCAGGGACCGAGGAGGAACCAGACGTTATGGGCGAGCGAAGCGAACACCACCATCCGGGCCGTCCGGGCCGTCGTACGACCGGGGCGGGTGAGCGGCGATGAGTTCTCTGCTGCTGCTCACCAACGCCCTCCAGCCGTCGACGGAGGTGCTGCCCGCCCTCGGACTGCTGCTCCACAACGTGCGGGTCGCCCCCGCCGAGGGTCCGGCCCTCGTCGACACCCCGGGCGCCGACGTGATCCTCATCGACGGCCGTCGCGATCTGCCGCAGGTCCGCAGCCTGTGCCAGCTCCTGCGGTCCACCGGGCCCGGCTGCCCGCTGCTCCTCGTGGTCACGGAGGGCGGTCTCGCGGCCGTCACCGCGGACTGGGGCGTGGACGACGTGCTCCTCGACACCGCGGGACCGGCCGAGGTCGAGGCGCGGATCCGGCTCGCCATGGGCCGCCAGAGCCTCACCGGCGACGATTCCCCGATGGAGATCCGCAACGGTGATCTCTCGGTGGACGAGGCGACGTACAGCGCCAAGCTCAAGGGACGGGTCCTCGACCTCACCTTCAAGGAGTTCGAGCTGCTCAAATATCTCGCCCAGCACCCGGGCCGGGTGTTCACGCGGGCCCAGCTGCTCCAGGAGGTCTGGGGCTACGACTACTTCGGCGGTACGCGGACGGTCGACGTCCACGTACGGCGGCTGCGGGCGAAGCTGGGGCCCGAGCACGAGGCGCTCATCGGTACCGTACGGAATGTCGGTTATCGCTTCGTCGTGCCGGAGAAGAGTGAGCGTTCACCCGAACAGGTGAAGGGCAAGGGGGGCCGGGAGAAAGCGCCCGAGACGCCCGGAACGCCCTCCCGCGGACGTTCGGAACCGGCCGTACGCCCTGCCCAGAGGTGACTCTTCCCGCGTAGACTTCCGCGCGTGGCCAAGGTGACGCGGGACGATGTGGCGCGACTGGCGGGGACTTCGACCGCGGTCGTGAGCTACGTCATCAACAACGGACCCCGGCCGGTCGCCCCGGCCACGCGCGAGCGGGTACTCGCCGCCATCAAGGAGCTGGGCTACCGCCCGGACCGGGTGGCGCAGGCGATGGCGTCCCGCCGCACGGACCTCATAGGCATGATCGTGCCGGACGCCCGGCAGCCGTTCTTCGCGGAGATGGCGCATGCCGTCGAACAGGCGGCCGCCGAACGCGGACAAATGGTTCTCGTCGGAAATTCCGACTACCTCGACGAGCGCGAGGTGCACTATCTGCGGGCGTTCCTCGGGATGCGGGTCTCCGGCCTGATCCTGGTCAGCCAGGGCCCGAGCGAACGCGCCGCCACCGAGATCGACGCGTGGGACGCGCGCGTGGTGCTGCTGCACCGGCGGCCCGATGCCATCGACGACGTCGCCGTCGTCACCGACGACGTCGGCGGCGCCCAGCTCGCCACCCGCCACCTCCTCGTCGACCACGGCCATCCGTACGTGGCCTGCCTCGGCGGCACCGAGGAGACCCCGGCCGTCGGCGACCCGGTCACCGACCACGTCGAAGGCTGGCGGCGGGCCATGGAGGAGGCCGGGATCCCGATCGAGGGACGGCTCTTCCAGGCCCCGTTCAACCGCTACGACGCCTACGAGGTCGCCCTGACGCTGCTCGCCGGGCCCGACCGGCCCCCGGCGCTGGTCTGCGCCACGGACGACCAGGCGATCGGCGTGCTGCGCGCGGCCCGTGAACTGCGGATCGACGTGCCCGGCCGACTCGCGGTCGTCGGCTTCGACGACGTCAAGGAGGCGGCCCTGACGGACCCGCCCCTGACCACGGTCGCCTCCGACCGCTCGGCGATGGCCCGCGCGGCGGTCGACCTGGTCCTCGACGACGCCCTCCGCATCACCGGCACCCGCAACGACCGCCTGCGCCAGTTCCCGGCACGGCTGGTCGTCCGCCGGTCGTGCGGGTGTACGGGGCTGTAGGCCGACGCGGTCCGGCACCGGGTTCTGCCCGCCTTCTCAGCGCACCCTCAGGAAGCTCTCATACTCCCCGGAAACCCTGGGACGCATGACCGAGAGCTACCGCCAGAGCGGCCCCCAGCAGCCCACACCCCCGTCGTACGGCGCGTACCCCCCGCCCCCGCAGCACGCCCCCTGGGCGCCGCGGCCCACCTCGGCTGCCGCGCAGCACGCCCCTTCGGCTCCGCATCCCACCTCGGTTGCCCCGCAGCACGCCGAGCGGCAGCACGCCGAGCCGCTGCCCGCCGCCGGAGGCGAAGGCGGGGGCGAAGGCGGGAACGGCGGCTGGGCGGTCTTCGGCCACGAGCCCGCCGCGCACCCCGCCCCCGCGCCCGCCCCCAGGAAGCGGGCCCGCGGCCCGGTCGCCCTGCTCGCCGCCGTCGCCCTGGTCGCCGCGGCCGTCGGCGGCGGCACCGCCTACGCCGCCCAGGAACTGTTCGGCTCCGGCACCACCACCCCCACCACCGTCAACGGCACCAACGCCGCCGCCGGCAGCAAGGGCACCATCGCGGGCGTGGCCAACGCCGTCAGCCCCAGCATCGTCGAGATCAAGGCAGCCACCGGCAGCGGCACCGCCACCGGCTCCGGCGTGATCATCACGTCCGACGGCGAGATCATCACCAACAACCACGTCATCGCGGGCGCGGACCGCATCCAGGTGACGACCAGCGACGGCAGGACCTACGACGCGAAGGTCGTCGGCACCGACAGCAAGAAGGACCTGGCGCTCATCGAGCTGGAGAACGCCTCGGGCCTGAAGGCCGCCACCCTCGGCGATTCCGACCAGGTGGGCGTCGGCGACCAGGTCGTCGCGATCGGCTCTCCCGAGGGCCTCACCGGCACCGTCACCAGCGGCATCATCTCGGCCCTCGACCGCGACGTGACCGTCTCCACCGAGCAGCAGCAGGCACCGCAGGGGCGCGGCGAGGCGCCGTGGCCGTTCGAGTTCGACGGGCAGCAGTTCAACGGCGACACGGGCTCGTCCACGACCACGTACAAGGCCCTGCAGACCGACGCCTCGCTCAACCCCGGCAACTCGGGCGGCGCGCTGATCGACATGAACGGGGAGATCATCGGCATCAATTCGGCCATGTTCTCGCCCAGCTCCACCTCCGGTTCCAACTCGGGCAGCGTCGGCCTCGGCTTCGCGATCCCGGTCAACGACGTGAAGGCCGACCTCGACACACTCCGCGGCGGCGCGATGAACTGACGCCCCAGCACCCCCACCCGCCCACCCAGCTGTGGGCAGTCGTGCCGCAGGGCGGCACGGGTGGGCACAGCGGCA
>NZ_JBLMKT010000034.1:0-7175 GCF_047779955.1 Streptomyces lothianensis
GAGGTGCCGCAGGCGGAGGTGCCGCAGGCGGAGGTGCCGCAGGCGGAGGTGCCGCTGTGCCCACCCGTGCCGCCCTGCAGCACGACTGCCCACAGCCAAGCACCCCCGCCCACGTACAGCCGCGGTCGGTGTTACTGGATGACCGTGATCCGGTCCGCCGCCGGGACCTCGAACGGCGTCTCGGCCGAGGAGTTGGCAGTCAGGTAGTCCTCGAAGGCCGCCAGGTCGTCGCCGCCGATCAGCGGGTTGGCGCCCTCGCCGAGGACGGTGTAGCCGTCGCCGCCGCCCGCGAGGAACTGGTTCATCGCGACGCGGTAGGTGGCGTCCGGGTCGATCGGCTCACCGTTCAGCTTGATCGAGTCGACGATGACCCGGTCGATGCCGGTCTTCGTCAGGTCGAGCGTGAAGGTGATGCCCTCGGAGACCTGCAGGATCCGCGGGGACTCCGCGTTGCTGCCGCTGACCTGCTGCTGGAAGGCGGTGATCAGCTGCTCGCCGGTGAGGTCGACGAGGTTCACGGTGTTGTTGAACGGCTGGACCGTGAAGGCCTCCCCGTACGTCACCACGCCGTCGCCCTCGCTGCCGCTCGCCGCGTACACGAGGTCGGAGCGGATGCCGCCGGAGTTCATCAGCGCCAGGTCGGTCTCGGGGTCGAGGGTCCTGGCGTAGGCGAGCTGCGCGTCGGCGATCAGGTCGCCGAGCGGCTTCTCCGGGGTGGTGGCGCCACGGCCGTTGATGTCGGCGGCGATGTAGCCGACGGGACGGTTGGCGATCGGCGCGGCGAGCGTGTTCCAGTGCTCGAGCAGGTCCTGCATGTCGCGGGCCCCGCGCACATCGCGGCTCACGACGTGGTTCGCCGACTCGCCCCACTTCACCGAGGTGCGCACGATGTCCTTCGTGCGGCGGTCGTAGGTCAGCGTGGTGTCGGTGTAGGCCTTGCCGAAGGACGAGGCCGAGGTGACCAGGCGCGGCGTGCCGGACGGGTCCGGGATGCTGCAGACGTACGCCTCGTGGGTGTGGCCGGTGACCATGGCGTCGACCTTGGGCGTGACGCCCTTGGCAATGTCGGTGATCGGGCCGGAGATGCCGTCGCCCGCGGCGGGGCTGTCGCAGTCGTAGTTGTACGCGCCGGAGGCGGGCTCGCCGCCCTCGTGGATCAGGGCCACGATGGACTTGACGCCCTGGCGGTCCAGTTCCTCCGCGTACTTGTTGATCGTCTCGATCTCGTCGTGGAACTCAAGGCCCTCGACGCCCTCGGCGGTCACGACGTCCGGAGTGCCCTCGAGCGTCACTCCGATGAAGCCGATCTTGACGCCCTTCTGCTTCCAGACGGTGTACGGCTTGAGGATCGGCTCGCCGGTCTTCTCGTCCGTCACGTTCGCCGCGAGGTACGGGAAGTCGGCGCCGCCGAACTCCTTGCCCTCCTCGTAGCAGCCGTCCTCGGCGTGGCAGCCGCCGTTCTGGATGCGGGCGAGCTCCGCGCGGCCCTCGTCGAACTCGTGGTTGCCGACCGAGGACACGTCCAGGCCGAGCTTGTTGAGCGCCTCGACGGTGGGCTCGTCGTGGAAGAGGCCGGAGAGCATCGGCGAGCCGCCGATCATGTCGCCGGCCGCGGCGGTCACCGAGTACTTGTGGCCCTCGCGGGCCTCGCGCAGATGCGTGGCCAGGTACTCGACGCCACCCGCGTCGATGTCCTTCGTGCTGCCGTCCGGCTGCTCCTCGCTGACCCGGCCGGAACGGCCCGCCGGGGGTTCGAGGTTGCCGTGGAAGTCGTTGAACGACAGGAGCTGCACGTCGACGGTGCGCCCGTGCCCGTTGCCCTGCCCCTTGCCCTCGGCGCCCTGCGCGCCCGCGGGCAGCGCCACCGCCGCGACGGCGGCCGCGGCAGCGACGGCCGTCACACCGGCCAGCATCCGACCGCGCGACCTGTGCCTTTGTGTCCTCACTGACATTTTTCCCCTCTGTGGACCAGTGGGCCGCAGCCTAGAGTCAACGCGCGTAGCGCGACAGGGGATTGCGGTTACGGATGGGTTGCCGTGGGGTGGCGCCGCCCGAATGGTCCGGGAATGCCCCTCAGGGCGGAGCACTTTCCCAAAAAAGTTCTGCAAAAATACTTTTGCAGAGTGCGGATGCGGCCCTACGTTCCTTCCATGGCCGAAAGCAACGACGCCCGCAGCCGCGTCCTCGATCCCCAGCAGGACACGGCGGCCCTCAAGGCACTGGTCCACCCCCTGCGCATCGAGCTGCTCGGGCTCCTGCGCCAGGACGGACCCGCCACCGCCACCGAACTCGCGGCCCGGACCGGCGAGTCCTCCGCCTCCACCAGCTACCACCTGCGGGTGCTCGCGAAGCACGGGTTCGTGGCCGAGGCCGAGCACCGCGACGGGCGCGAACGGCGCTGGCGTTCGGTGCACGAGACCACCTCGTGGAGCAACGAGGCCCTGCACGCCTCGCCCGGCACCCGTCATCTGCTGAGCACTCTCCGCGAGCGCCAGATCGAGCATCTGCGCCAGTCGCTCGCCCGGCACGAGGCGGACCTCGCCGAGGGGCGGCTCGGGCCCGAGTGGGTCGAGCCCTCGGGCATCAGCGACACGCTGCCCCGGCTGACCCCGCAGTCGCTCACCGAACTCTCGCAGGCCTTCCAGGACAAGATCGCCGAACTGGCCGCAAGGGACGCTCAGGCACCGGACGCCGAGCAAGTGGTCGTCGTGGTCGCCGGGTTGGCGGTGGCGGCACACGAGCAAGCGGCGGCGGGTGAGCACGCGGCGCCACAAGGCGAGCGGACGACGGCGGGTGAGCAGGCGACAGCGGACGAATCCGGCTCCGACAGGGACTCCGAGGGGGACCACTCATGAACGCACGGATACCCGACCCGCTCTCCGCCCGCCGCCGCTACGTCACCGCCCTCGCCCTGTTCTGGCTCCCGCTGGGCGCCGCCATCGCCCCGCAGATCCTCCTCCTCACCGAACGCGGCTTCACGCTCGCCGCCATCACCGCCTTCCTCGCCGCCCATTCCCTCACCGCCGCCGCCCTCGAACTCCCCACCGGCGGGCTCTCCGACGTCCTCGGACGCCGCCCCGTACTCGTCGCGGCCGGCGTGCTCGACCTGCTCGCCCTCGCCCTGATCGGACTCGGCACCACGGTGCTCCCGGTCGCGCTCGGCTGCGTACTGCTCGGCGCGGGCCGCGCCCTGTCCAGCGGGCCCGCCGAGGCCTGGTACGTCGACACGGTGCAGGCCACCCAGGGGCCGGAGGCCGAACTGCGCACCGGACTCGCCCGCGGCTCCACCGCCTCGGCCGCCGCGATCGCCCTCGGCACACTCATCGGCGGTCTGCTGCCGTGGCTGCTCGGACTCGGCCCGAACCCGGGCGCCTGGCTCACCGAGGCGACCTCGGGATACGTCGTACCGCTGGCCGTCCCGCTGCTCCTCGGCGTCCTGATCGAAGTCGCCTTCGTGGCCTATGTGCTGCTCGCGCTCACCGAGGCCCCGCGCCCCCGCGCCTCCCTCTCCGGCGTCCTGCGCTCCATCCCCGCCACCGTCGGCGGCGGCCTCCGCCTTGGCGGCCGGGACGTGATCGTGCGCCGCGTCCTGCTCAGCGCGGCCGCGGCCGGTGCCGCGCTGCTCACCCTCGAACTGCTCACCCCGGGCCGGGCGGCCGCGCTGACCGGGGCCTCCGCGTCGGGCGCGCTCGTGTTCGCGGGGCTCGCCTGCGTCGGCTACGTGTGCAGCGGTCTCGGCAGCGGCCTCGCGCCCCTGCTCGCCCGCCGCACCGGAAGCGGTGAGCGGGCGGTCTTCGTGAGCCTCGGCGCGAGCGCCTCCGGTCTGCTGCTGCTCGCCTTCACCGTGCCGTTCGACGGACCCACCGTCCTCGTCCTCGCCGTCGCCGGATACGCGCTCGTCTACCTGGGCCTCGGCGCGGCGGGCCCCAACCAGAACGACCTGCTGCACCGCAGAGTGGACAGCGAGGGCCGGGCCACCGCCCTGTCCGTGCAGTCGCTCGCCCTGCAGCTCACCGGCGCGGCGGGCGGTCTGCTCGTCGGCGCCCTGCCGGGCGGAACGGCGCAGTGGCTGGTCGGCGCCATCGCCCTGACGGGCGGCGCGCTGCTCTGGGCCGGCAGCCTCGGCCGGGCAGCCGGACGGAACTCGACCACCGCCGAGCCGGGACGCGAACGAGACGGAGCCGTACGCTCGGGGACATGACTGACGCAGCCACCCCGCCCGTACGCTCGCTCGACACCCTGGACGCCCTCAGCCCCGGGCAGATCGACACGGTCACGCAGCTGCTCGCCGAGGCCGCCCGCACCGACGGCCAGCAGGCCGTCTCCGAGCAGGGCAGGCTGCAGCTGCGCGGCGGGCCGCGCGAGGGCGTGCGCCATCTGCTGCTCACCGTCGCCGGCGAACTCGTCGGCTACGCCCAGCTGGAGGACACCGACCCGGTCGAGGCGCCCGTCGGCGAACTCGTCGTGCACCCCGGCCACCGCGGCCGCGGGCACGGCCGGGCGCTCGGGCAGGCGCTGCTCGCCGCGACCGGCAAGCGGCTGCGGGTCTGGGCACACGGCGGGCACGCCTCCGCCCGGCACCTCGCCCAGCTCCTCGGCCTCACGCTGTTCCGGGAACTCCGCCAGATGCGCCGCCCCTTGGACACCTCGGCCTTCCCGGAACCGGAGCTCCCGGACGGCGTCACCGTCCGCGCCTTCGTGCCCGGCCAGGACGACGCGGCCTGGCTCGCCGTCAACGCGCAGGCCTTCGCCCACCACCCCGAGCAGGGCTCGCTCACCCAGCGCGACCTCGACGACCGGATCGCGCAGGACTGGTTCGACCCGTCCGGCTTCTTCCTCGCCTTCCGCGGCGAGGAGCTGGTCGGCTTCCACTGGACGAAGGTGCACGCGGAGGAGCGCCTCGGCGAGGTGTACGTGCTCGGCGTCCGCCCCGGCGCACAGGGCGGCGGCCTCGGCAAGGCCCTGACCTCCATCGGCCTGCGCCATCTCGCGGCGGCGGGGCTGCCGACGGCGATGCTCTACGTCGACGCCGACAACAAGCCGGCGGTCTCCGTCTACGAACGCCTCGGCTTCACCACGTACGAGACGGACCTGATGTACCGCACGGAGACCTGAGCGTCCCTGCCCTTGCTCGGCACCCGCAGCTCGCAAAGGGGTCACGTCACTTGACGTGACCCCTTCTCTTACATCACCTTTCCACTACTCAATTAGTGAAAGGGGGTTGAGCGCGTGTTCGCATACCGGATCGACCGGCGCAGCGGCGTCGCCACATACGTACAGATCGTCCAGCAGACGAAACAGGCGCTGCGTCTCGGACTCCTCGACATCGGCGATCAACTGCCCACCGCCCGCGAGGTGGTGGCCGCGACCGCGATCAACCCGAACACGGTGCTCAAGGCCTATCGCGAGCTGGAACGCGAAGGCCTCGTCGAGGCCCGGCGCGGCATGGGCACCTTCGTACGGCGCACGCTGGGCCGGGCGGACCACGACGGGCTGCGCGCCGACCTCGCCGCATGGGCCGCGCGCGCCCGCGCCGAAGGCCTGGAGCGCGAGGACGCGCTGGCCCTCGTCACCGCCGTACTGGACGAGCACTATCCGCAAGAGCAGCAGGGGGAGCGATGAGCAGTGCGGAAGCGGCACTTACGGAAGCGGCGCTTACAGAGGCGGCCCTTGATGCCGAAGGCCTCACGATGCGCTACGGGCGCGGGCAACGGCCCCCGGTGCTCGACGCCTGCGGATTCACCGTGCCGTCCGGCCGCGTCTGCGGGCTCGTCGGTCCGAACGGGGCGGGCAAGTCGACGCTGCTCGCGCTCGCGGCCGGGCTGCTGCGGCCCACCGCGGGAACACTGAGGACCCTGGGCGCGCCGCCTCCCCGGCGGCGCTCCGAGATCGCGTACGTCGCGCAGGCGAAACCGCTGCCCGCCCAGCTCACGATGGCCGCGGTACTCCAGCTGGGGGCCGAGTTGAACCGTTCCTCCGGACGCTGGTCGGCGGCGGCCGCCGAGACCGTCGCGTACGAGCAGGGCGGTCTCGACCCCCGGGCCCGGATCCGTTCCCTCTCCGGCGGCCAGCGCAGCCGCGTCGCCCTCGCCCTCGCCTTCGGCAAACGGGCGCGGCTGATGCTGCTCGACGAGCCGATGGCGGACCTGGACCCGGTGGCGCGGCAGAAGCTGATGGGCGCGCTGATGGCCGAGGCCGCCGAACACGGCACGACGATCGTGATGTCCTCGCATGTCCTGCCCGAACTGGAGGGCACCTGCGATCACTTGGTGCTCCTCGGCGCCGGACGGGTCCGTCTCGCCGGTCCCGTCGACGAGTTGGTCTCCTCGCACGTGCGGCTCACGGGGACAGGCCCGCTCGACGGTCGGCAGGTCGCCGGACAGCTCCCGTCCGGCCGGGGCGCGAAAGCCCTCGCACGCCGAGGCGGCGCGCTGCAGTCCCGGCTGGGGGGCGGCAGATCCCTCCCCGGAGGAGGTCGTGCTCGCGCACAGTCGATCTGACCCTGCGGGCGGAACGGAGCTGACTGATACCTGCGTGATACCATCTGCTTATGGCCATGACGCTCCGCCTCCCTGAGGCAGAAGACAAGATCCTCACCGAGCGAGCCCTCCGCGAAGGCAAGTCCAAGCAGCAGCTCGCCATCGAGGCAATCCACCGGGACAATCAGCGCGCGACCCTCAGCGTCCACGACGCCCTTGATGACCTCATGACCGAGCACGCCGACATCCTGGACGCACTCAAGTGACCGACATCCGTTACCTGGACCTCGACGAACTGCTCGTCGTCGTGGCCCGGGTCACGGGGAGCACCCATGCCGTGCGCGACCTGGGCCTGCTTGCTTCCGCCGTCGAGCGCCCGCGCACCAACGTGTTCGGCACGGAGGCCTACCCCACGCTGCACGAGAAGGCCGCCGCACTCCTGCACTCCATCGCCCGCAACCATGCACTGGTCGACGGCAACAAGCGCACCGCATGGCTGGCCTGCCTGATCACGTTGCGCATCAACGGTGTCGCAACGCCGCCGCCCGCCACGGCAGAAGCCGTCGCCTACATCGAGGCGATCGCTCAAGGCGACGTCGAGGTGTCGGAGATCACCAAGACGCTTCTGCGGTGGATGCCGGCCTAGGGCGTGTTTCGAAAGTCGCTTCGTCCGCCCGGAGGGCGGGCCCTGCGGCG
>NZ_JBLMKT010000071.1:0-6853 GCF_047779955.1 Streptomyces lothianensis
GTTCAGGCACGGCAGGTTCAGGCACGGCAGGTTCAGGCACGGCAGGTTCAGGCACAGTAAGGCCGAACCCGCGCGCAGACGGACGGCCCGGCAGGCAGGCAGACGGCTCGTGCTGCCGGTCATCGGGGAGGAGCGGAGCCTGTTGCATCAAGCGACCAAGCCCTCGGCGGACGGCCCCGGTTGGGTGCTCGGCGTCGACTCCGGCGGTTCCGGGCTGCGCGTCTCCCTCGCCCCGCTGCCGACCCCCGGCGGCGCGAGCGCCGTGGACCCGGGTGCGGAACGGGCCGACACCGCTGTCTCGCGGCAGCCCGTACGCACCGGTCCGGACGGCATCGATGCCGGGCACCTGATGGAACAGCTGGTGCCCATGACACGGGCGCTGCTCGGCGAGGCGACCGACGGCGGCGACGGCAGCGGCAGCAGCGCCTCCGATGGCGACGGGCGCGGCATCCGGGCCATCGCGATCGGTGCGGCCGGTATGGCCACCCTGGGCGGGGACCTGCGCGCCCGGCTGCCCGCAGCCCTCGACGAGGCCTTCGGTGTCCGCAGGCTCGCCCTCGCGGCGGATGCCGTGACCGCGTACGCGGGCGCGCTGGGCCAGCGTCCCGGGGCGGTGGTCGCCGCGGGCACGGGCATGATCGCCCTCGGCACCGAGGGCAGCA
Organism: Streptomyces lothianensis; assembly: GCF_047779955.1. NCBI lineage: Bacteria > Bacillati > Actinomycetota > Actinomycetes > Kitasatosporales > Streptomycetaceae > Streptomyces > Streptomyces lothianensis. The sequence goes on from NZ_JBLMKT010000071.1 coordinate 663, forward strand.
AGTGGCGCCGCGCCGACGGATGGGGACACCTCCTGGGCGACTGCGGCGGAGGCGCGTGGATCGGCCGGGCCGGCCTCGACGCCGCGCTGCGTGAGCACGACGGCCGCCGTGGCGGGTCGGCGGCGCTGCGGGCGCACGCGGAGGACTTCTTCGACGGGCCCGTGGAGGAGCTGCCGGGCCTGCTGTACCCGCGGGCCGACCGGCCCGCAGTGCTGGCGTCCTTCGTGCCTGAGGTGGCCCGCTGCGCCGCCGAAGGGGACCCGGTCGCACTCGGCATCCTGCGGGCCGCCGCCCTGCACATCGCGGAGGCCGCTGCCGCGGTGTGCCCGCCGGAGACGGCCTGTGACGTGGGCCTCACCGGTGGCCTGTTCGGGATCGGCGAGCTGCTTCTCGCACCCCTGGAGGAGGAGCTCGCCGCGCTGCTTCCGCGCGCGCGGGCCGTCGCGGCCGAGGGGAATCCGCTGGACGGCGCGATCGTGCTCGCGACCGCCCTCGCGCTGGACGCGCTGGCGCTGCCGACCGACGGGCGACTGCTGCACGTTCCGGACATATAACCCGCACCTGCCCCCTCCCCGAACGGAAGAGCACCACGAGCCAGTAGCATGCGGCCGCATGAGCTCCCCCACTGGGCCCGAATCCGGCCTGCCTGTACGAATGCCGCGACCCCGCCAGCCCGGCCGGCACCGCCGTCCGGAACCCGCGGTGGCTCCCGAGGGAGCACCCGCGCTCGTTCTCGCCGTGCCGGGAACTCCCAGCTCCGGGGCGCGCAGCCTCGCCGAAGAGGTCACCTCGATCGCCCGTTCCGAGCTGCCCGGCCTCGACGCCCTGATCGGCTATGTGGACGGTGACGGCGAGGAATACCCGAGCCTGCAGACTGTGCTCGCGCAGCGCGCCCAGCAGCGCACGGCACGCTACGAGCAGGCGCTCGCCGCCGGCGTGGAGGCCGCCGAGCCGCAGGGTCCCGCCGCCGTGGTCGTGCCGCTGCTCGCCGGACCCGACAACACGCTGACGGACCGGATCCGCCAGGCCGTCGTGGACAGCGGCGCGCCCGCCGAGCTGACCGATGTCCTCGGCCCGCACCCGCTGCTCGCCGAGGCCCTGCACGTACGCCTCTCCGAGGCCGGCCTGTCGCGCGCCGACCGGGCCAGGCTGTTCACCGTGGCCACCGCCGCCGACGGCATCATCCTCGCCACCTCCGGTGGCGAGGAGGCGGTGCAGGCCGCGGGCATCACCGGCATGCTGCTCGCCGCGCGCCTGGCCGTCCCGGTGCTCGCCGCCGCACTCGACGAGCCGGGTTCGGTGGCCGCGGTCGCCGAGCAGCTGCGCGGCTCGGGTTCGGTCCAGCTGGCGCTCGCGCCGTATGTGATCGGCCCGGAGGCCGCCGAGGGACTGCTCGACGCGGCGGCCAAGGAGGCCGACTGCTCGGCGGCCGAGCCGCTGGGCGCCTACCCGGCGATCGGCAAGCTGGCGCTGTCCAACTACATGAACGCGCTGGGCATCGCCCCGCAACAGGCGGGTGCGCCGACGCACTGACGTCGTCAGTTCCGCTTGCGCACACAGGAGGCCCGCCCGGCTGATCCGGGCGGGCCTCCTGCGCATCCGGACCGTACGCACCCGGCGCCGGGCGCGTCCCGGCGCGTCCCGGCGCGTCCCGGCCTCGGCCGCCGTGCGCGCCCCGGCTCAGCGGGAGAAGACCACGCAGGAGGCCGCCGGTACCGCCACCTTCCCTTCCGGCCGAGGGATCCCCTGCGCGTCGACGCGGAACCACGTGACGTCGCCGGAGCGCTCGTTCGCCGCGTACAGGAAGCGCCCGGAAGGGTGTACGGCGAGATCGCGAGGCCAGTGCCCGCCACAGTCGGCGACGCCGACCAGGGCAGGTCCTTCCGCGGCCGGAGCGAACACGGAGATGACGTCCTCGCCGCGCGTGGCTGTCCACAGGAAGCGCCCGTCGGGCGCGACCGCGAGCGCCGAAGGGTAGGCGTCGCCCTTCGGCGCACCGGGCAGCACCGGGACCTCGCGGACCGGCGTGAGCAGACCGTCACCCGCCTCCCAGGTGCAGACGGTCAGGGTGGGGCGCAGTTCGTTGAGGACGTACGCGGAGCCGCCCGCCGGGTGGAAGGCCATGTGCCGTGGCCCGCTGCCCGCCCGCAGTGGCACCTCACGGCGCACGGTGAGGCTGCCGTCGTCGAGCGAGCAGACCCGCACCGAGTCCGTGCCGAGATCCACGCTCAGGATCCAGCGGCCGCTCGGATCGGTGAGGACCTGGTGGGCGTGCGGACCTTCCTGGCGTTCCTTGTCGGGTCCGGAACCCTGGTGGGGCAGGACCTTCGCGGCGCCTTCGGCCCGGGGCAGCACGGACACGCTCCCGGAGCCGTAGTTGGCCGTGAGCAGATGGCCGTCGGCCGAGGTGAGATGCGTGGGTCCGGAGCCGTGTACGGGTCGTGGTGCGCCGATGAGCCGGGGCGAGTCGCCGCTCACGTCGAAGGCGCCGAGCGCCCCGTGTTCCGTCTCCGAGACGGCGTACAGGAGACCGTCCGCCAGGGCGAGATACGAGGGGTCGGGGAGCGCGTCCGTGGCCCCGGCCACGGTGAGCTCGCCGGTGGCGGGATCGAGATCGGCCGTGGTGATCCCGTGCCCGCCCGCTCCGGTGAAGGACCCGATGTACGCCCGTGTGCCCGCCATATGCCGCCTACTCTCCGCCGTGAGTGCCGTCTGAGCCGTCCGGGCCGTCTGACCCGTCTGAGCCGCGGGGCGACAGTAGCAGCCGGTCTAGACCATGGGGGGCTCGTACGGGAGGAGCGCGTCGGGGCCCGCTGTCCGCCGTCAGGCATCCGAGCGCCGGCGCGACCCTCCTGGGTCAGTGGCCGCCGGCCCCGGTGACCTCCAGGCGTTCGGTGAAGGTCTTGCCGCCGTCCCGGGTCTCGTGGACTCCGCCCTGGGTGGCGGCCAGGACGCGGTCGGCGGTGAGGGCGGTCAGGGCCTGCGGGCCGCCGCCGGGGACGGTGCCGGTCTTCCTCCAGGTGGCGCCGCCGTCCGTACTGCGGTGCAGCCCGCCCTGCAGGTCCATGCCGTACAGGCCGTCCGGCCGCGCCCACGACAGGAAGACGAGCACGGGGCCGGTGCCGCGCGCGAAGTTCCTGCCCCCGTCGGTGCTCCTCGCGATGCCTTCCTCAGTGGTGGCCAGGACGAGACCGGGGTCCTCGGGGCTGACGGCGATGTCCGCGGCGGCGATCGAGGCGCGCTCGTCCCAGGCCTTGCCGTCCTCGCTGACGCGCAGCAGGCCGTGGGTGCTGTCGTAGCCATAGACGGTTTCGTGGGCGTACTCCAGGGCGTGAAAGTCCACTTCGCCGCCCAGAGAGAGGGTCTTCCAGGTCTTTCCGGCGTCCTTGCTCTCGATCAGCCCGCGGTTGCCGGGCTCGTCACTGCCGGGTGCCGGATGGCCGCTGCCGAGGAAGGTGCCGGGGCCCTTCACCGTGAATCCCATGTAGTCGGCCCCGTCGCTCACCCGCTTCGAGCCACCGTCCTCGGCCACGGCGTGGACTCCGTTGTGCGTAGCGACGTACAGCCTGCCGTCGGCCGGGTCGATGCCGAGCCCGTGGATGTGACCGAACGGGCCGCCGGAGTGCTCGTGCTCGTGGCCGTCCCCGGCGGACGCCGAGCTGTCGGCCCCTTCCGCGCAGGCGGTTGCCGTCACCGCGAGCAGGAGCACGACGGCCGACAGGGCGGGGGCAAGGCGCAGTCTCATGGAAGTCCCTCGTGCGGTGCGTTGCGAATACGGGTGCGCGGCCGACCCGGCCGCGGGCTGCGGCTCGCCGACCCAACATACACCGAAGAAACTTAGGAGTTCGGTTCGGCCGCGTCAGGCGGAGGCGGTCGGACCGGCCAGGGGCGCAGCGAGTGCCTTCAGGGCCTGCTCCAGGCCATGGAGGTGGGTCAGGGCCGGTGCCGCGCCGTTGGGGTGCTGCGGGGCGGCACCCTGTTCGGACCTGCCGGCCGAGGCGGTGGGTCCGGTGAGTGCCCGGACCGCCACCTCGACCCGTGCGCAGGCGGCAGCAAGCCGGTCGTCGTGCGAGGCGCCGGGATCCGCTGCGACCGACGCCAGACCGCGCACCTCCTGGGCGCACCGGTCGAGGAGTTCCAGGATCCGACGAGCCCGGGCCTTGCGTGCCCGCAGCGGGGCGAGCGGGTGCACCAGCGGCGCAAGGGCGAGCCGCACGCGGCCCAGCAGCACGTCCAGCTCCGCGACATGGCGGGCCGGGTCGGCGTCCGGGCGGCCGGCCAGGCGGGCGGCCGCCTCGGAGGTGCAGGCGTGGACGCAGTGCAGCGCGCGCTTGATCCAGGCGTCAGTGGCACGGTGCGTGGTGATCGGCAGGATGAGCAGCACCGCGAGCCCGGCGCCGAGCGCACCCACCACGGTCTCGGCGACGCGCAGCCCGAGGAGCCCGGGGTGCAGTACACCGAGGAGCCCGTACAGCAGGCCCACCATCACGGTGACGAAGAACATCATCCAGCTGTACGAGGGCGCCGCGGTGTAGAAGATGCCGAAGACGCACGCGGCGACCAGCGCGGCGGTCGGCGCGGGCGCCCCGTGCAGGGGTACCGCGATGACCAGGCCGGCCGCGATCCCGACGACTGTGCCGAGGACGCGGCGGAAGCCGCGCACCAGCGTCTCGCCGCGCGAGGCGGTGTTGACGAAGATCCACCAGGCGGCGCCGACGGCCCAGTACCAGCGCTCACCGGAGAGCAGTTGCCCCACGACGAGGGCGAAGGCGCAGGCAGCCGTGGCCTGGAAGGCCTGGCGGGTGCTCGGCCGGGCAAGGCCGTGGCCCGCAAGCGGGGCCGGGGCGGCGGCGGGCGGGGTGCGGCGCTCGATGCACCACAGACCGAAGCGGACCGTCGAGGAGGCAACCAGGGCGAGCGCCACGGCGGCGTACAGCTCGGGGAGCTGGGCGGGCAGCGCGTCGAGGAACTGGGTCGCGAAGAACATCATGAACGCGAAGATCCCCAGCGCATGCCCGCGCGCGCCCCAGCGCCGCGCGTACACCCCGGCGAAGACAACAGCGAGGAACGCCGCGTCCCGGGCGAGCGGCAGCGCGTGCAGCGAGGCGGCAAGCGCGAGGACCGGGAATCCCACGGCCGGAAGCAGCGCGGTCGTCACGGCCTGGCGGCGCACGGTGGGGTCGGTGACCGTGAAGAGGGCAAGGAGGGCGGCGAGCCCGCCGGTGATCGAGGCGGTCAGCGAGAACCCGGCCAGTTCGGCGGCGGCCACAGCGAGGCCGACGCCGAGGACCGCCCGCAGCGATACCCGCAGCCGCAGTCGTCCCGGATCCGGTGCGACGAACATCCGCTTCACCGCGCTCACTCACCCCCGTCCGGCGCACGCGTTCCCCGCGGGCACCCTCGCAGCTCGGTCCGCCGGTGCCTGACGCATCGAGGTCGTGGCCTGATGCATGGAGGCGGACGGACATGGAAAAGGCGCCGCGGAAGCTCCCGCAGCGCCATCGACCCCCTCAGGAAAACATTTTCAGCCCCAGTGGCTCAACTCGGAGCAGCACAGATGTGCCATTGGTACAGTCACAACGTGATTCCTTCGGCCACAGGAGGGCCAATGGCAGTGGATGCGCTGGACGCGCGCATTCTGCGGCTGCTGATCGATCAGCCGCGTACGAGCGTGCGTGAGTACGCGCGGATTCTCGGTATCGCCCGCGGCACGCTGCAGGCGCGGCTCGACCGCCTCGAACGGGACGGGGTGATCACGGGGACCGGGCCGCGTCTGTCGCCCGCCGCGCTCGGGCACCCCGTACTCGCCTTTGTCCATGTCGAGGTCACCCAGGGACATCTCGACGAGGTCGGTGACGCGCTCGCGGCCGTGCCGGAGATCATCGAGGCGTTCTCGATCACCGGCGGCGGGGATCTGCTCACGCGGGTGGCGGCCCGGGACAACGGGCATCTGGAGGACGTCATCCAACTGCTCATCCGGCTCCCCGGGGTGGTGCGCACCCGCACGGAGGTCGTGCTGCGCGAACGCGTGGCGCACCGGGTGCTGCCGTTGGTGGAGGCGGTGGGGCGCGGGGCGGAGAAGGCGCGTACGGAGGGCTGACCGGGGCCGACCGGCGGATCAGGCCCCGAGACGAGCCCTAGGGGGTGTCCGGCGGATCAGGCCGCCATCGGCCCACGGTGCCTGGAAAGGC
>NZ_JBLMKT010000094.1:0-5244 GCF_047779955.1 Streptomyces lothianensis
GAAACCCCACCCACCACCACACCCCAAACCAACCAAACCAACCAACCCACCACCGACGAACCGACAGGCAGGCCGTCCGCCCTGCCGGTCTGGCCGCTCTCGGGCATGACGGAGGGCGCCCTGCGCGCCCAGGCGGAACGGCTGCGTGCCCACACCGCCGCTGCCACCGAGCCGAACCTCCTCGACGTCGGCTACTCACTGGCCACGACCCGAGCGGACCTCCCGCACCGCGCCGTCGTCCAAGGCCGCGACCGCACCGAACTCGTCGCCGCCCTCAGCTCCCTCGCCCTGGGCGCCGACACGGCGAATGGCCTGGTCAGGGGCACTTCTCTGGACGGTGGTACGGCGTTCCTGTTCTCGGGTCAGGGTTCGCAGCGGGCCGGGATGGGCCGCGAACTGTATGAGGCTTTCCCGGTGTTCGCGGATGCCTTCGACGCCGTATGCGCCGAGCTGGACAAGCACCTCGACCGGCCGGTCAAGGACGTCGTGTTCGACGCGGAGTCGGACCTGCTGGACCAGACGGTGTTCACGCAGGCTGGGTTGTTCGCGGTCGAGGTGGCGTTGTTCCGGCTGATGGAGCACTGGGGCATCACCCCGGACTATCTCCTCGGGCATTCGATCGGTGAGTTGGCTGCCGCTCATGTGGCGGGTGTGTGGTCCCTGGAGGACGCGGCCGTGCTGGTCGCCGCGCGGGGCAGGCTGATGCAGGCCCTGCCCACCGGCGGGGCCATGGTCGCTGTCCAGGCGACCGAAGCCGAGGTCTTCCCGCTGCTGACCGAGGGTGTGTCGATCGCCGCGGTCAACGGCCCGGCCTCCGTCGTGATCTCCGGCGACGAGAACGCGGTCGAGGAGATCGCGTCCCGGTTCGAGAAGACGAAGAAGCTGAAGGTCTCCCACGCGTTCCACTCGCCGCGCATGGAACCCATGCTCGACGAGTTCCGGACCGTCCTCGAAGACGTGACCTTCCACGCCCCGCGGATCCCGCTGGTCTCCAACCTCACCGGCACCCTCGCCGGAGACGACCTCCTCACCGCCGACTACTGGGTGAGGCACGTCCGCGAGGCGGTGCGTTTCGCCGACGGCATCGGACACCTGGAAACCCAGGGCGTCACCACCTACCTCGAACTCGGCCCCGGCGGAGTCCTGTCCGCCATGGCCCAGGACACCACCACCGCTGACGCGGACGCGGTGTTCGTCCCGGCGCTCCGCAAGAACCGCCCCGAGACCGAAGCCGTCGTCACCGCCCTCGCCGAACTCCACACCCACGGCACCCAGGTCGACTGGACGACGTACTACGCAGGAACCGGCGCCCAGCACACCGACCTCCCCACCTACGCCTTCCAACACCGCCACTACTGGCCCGAGGTGTCCTTCGACAACCCCGACGAGCAGCGGACCACCCACCCGGGCAGTGCCGCCGGCGCCGTGGACGCGTCCTTCTGGCAGGCCGTCCACCAGGCGGATCTGACCGCGCTCTCCGAGACCCTGGACCTCGGGGGCGACGACGAGAAGGTCGCCGCGCTCGGTGACGTACTGCCTGTCCTGTCCACCTGGCACCAGGAGCAGAGCGAGCGGTCCGCCGCCGACTCCTGGCGCTACAAGGTCGTGTGGCGACCGCTCACCGAGACGACCGTGCCCGCCCTCAGCGGCACGTGGCTGCTGGTCGTGCCCGCCGAGGGCGCGGACGACGGCCTGGTCGAGTCCTGTGCCGCCGCCCTGAACGGGCATGGCGCGTCCGTCGAGCTCCTGCGGATCGCCGACGAGCCGGACCTTCCCGGCCGTATCCGGACCATCGCATCCGGCATGCGTCTCGGCGGCGTCCTCTCCCTCCTCGCCATGGACGAGCGCCCCCACCCCGAGCACGACGTCGTTCCGACCGGCCTCACGGAGGCTCTCGCCCTCATCAAGGCCATGGCCGAGGCCGAACTCGACGTCCCCCTGTGGTCGGTGACCCGTACCGCCGTCGCCGTCAGCGGCACGGACGGTCCCGCCCGGCCCGTGCAGGCCCAGATGTGGGGTCTCGGCCGAGTGGCGGCGCTCGAGCACGCCAAGCGCTGGGGCGGTCTCGTCGACCTGCCCGAGACGCCCGACGCGAACGACCTGAGCCGTATGGTCTCGGTGCTCGCACAGCGCACCGACGCCGCTGCCGGCACCGGATCGCCGAGCAGCGGCCAGAACGGCCAGAACGGCCAGAACGGCCAGAACGGTGTCGAGGACCAGGTGGCGGTCCGTGCCGCCGGTGTCTTCACCCGGCGCCTCGTTCCGGCCTCCGCCCTCGGTGTGAAACCGCGCCGTCAGTGGCGGCCGCGTGGAACGGTCGTCGTGACCGGCGGTACGGGAGCCATCGGCGGGCACGTGTCCCGTTGGCTGGCAGCGAACGGAGCCGAGCACATCGTCCTGACCAGCCGTCGCGGCGAGGCGGCCCCCGGGGCCCTGGAGCTGAAGGCGGAGCTGGAGGCGGCCGGAAGCCGGGTGACCGTCGCCGCCTGCGACATCGCCGAGCGTTCCGCCGTGGAGGAACTGCTCGCCAAGCTGGCCGCCGACGGCGACGAGGTCCGCACCGTCATGCACGCGGCGGGCGTCGGCCTGCTGGCTCCGCTGACCGAGTGCGGGCCGCAGGCGGCGGCGTACGTCGCCGACGGCAAGGTCTCCGGCGCCCGCCACTTCGACGAACTCCTCGACCCGTCCCGCCTCGACGCGGTCGTCCACTTCACGTCCGTCGCCGGGGTCTGGGGCGTCGGCGACCACGGTGTGTACGCCGCCGCCAACGCCTACCTCGACGCACTGGCCCAGCAGAGCCGCGCCCGTGGCGTCCCGGCCACCGCCGTGGCCTGGGGCCCGTGGGCCGAGGGCGGCATGGCCACCGGCGCGGGCGACGCACACCGCACGGCAGGCGACGGCGGGGGAGAAGGGGGCGAGGGAGGAGACGACGGTGGCCCCCTGAGTCGGCACGGTGTGCTGGCGCTGCGCCCCGAGCTCGCGATGGTCGCCCTCCAGCAGGCCCTCGACCACGAGGACACGGCGGTCGTCCTCGCCGACATGGACTGGGAGCGGTTCGCGCCCGTCTTCACGATGAGCGGCGACCGTCCGCTGATCGCGGAGATCCCGCAGGTCCGCGAACTCGGCGCCCGCCAGGAGGCCTCGGCCTCCGACGGTGCCGGATCCGCGCCCGCCCTGCGCGCGAAGCTCGCGACCCTCTCCGCCACGGAGCAGGACCAGCTGGTCCTCGACCTCGTACGGGAACACACGGCGGCGGTCCTCGGGCACTCCTCCGCCCAGGACGTCGAGGCACGCCGGCCCTTCCAGGATCTCGGCTTCGACTCGCTCACGGCCGTCGAACTCCGCAACCGCATCGGTACGGCCACCGGGCTGCGTCTGTCCGCGACCATGGTGTTCGACCACCCGACGCCGGTCGCGCTCGCCGCCTACGTCAAGGCCGAGGTGCTGCCCGCCGCGACGGAGGACGCGCTGCCCCCGGCCGAGGAGCTGGACCGGCTGGAGGAGGCGCTCGCAGCCCGCACCAGCGACGACATCGGCAGGGTCAGGGTCGTCATGCGGCTCGAGGCACTGCTGTCGAAGCTCAGCATGGGCCGCCTCGACGCCCCGCCGACACCGTCGTCGCCGACCGGTCAGGCGGACGCTATGGCAGGACTCGAGTCCGCTACTAACGAGGAGCTGTTCGATCTGATCGACAGGGATCTCGGGCTCTCCTGACCCTGCTTCCTCACTGAGCCGGACGCGACGGGAGCGACCTTCGATGGCGGACGAAGACAAGCTGCGGGATTACCTGACCCGTGTGGTTGCCGAGCTGCAACAGACTCGTCAACACCTTCGTGACATCGAGTCGCAGGAAGCGGAGCCGATCGCGATCGTCTCCATGAGCTGCCGTCTGCCCGGTGCCGTCAGCACGCCCGAGGACCTGTGGAACCTGGTCTCCTCGGGCGGCGACGGCATCTCCGGGCTCCCCGCCGACCGCGGCTGGAACATCGAGGACCTCTACGATCCCGACCCGTCCGCCACCGGCAAGATCTACGCCCTCGAAGGCGGCTTCCTGCACGACGCGGGCGAGTTCGACCCCGGCTTCTTCGGGATCAACCCGCGCGAGGCCCTTGCCATGGACCCGCAGCAGCGCCTGCTCCTGGAGACCTCCTGGGAGGCGCTGGAGCGCGCCGGCATCGACCCGACGACCGTCGCCGGCAGCGCCACCGGCGTGTTCGTCGGCGCGGCGAGCCAGGGTTACGGCGGCGACCTCAGCGGATCCGCCGGATCGGAGGGGTACATCCTCACCGGAACGGTCACGTCCGTGCTGTCCGGCCGCGTCTCGTACACGCTCGGTCTGGAGGGCCCGGCGGTCACCCTCGACACGGCCTGCTCGTCGTCCCTGGTCGCCCTGCACCTCGCCGTGCAGTCCCTGCGGAACGGCGAGTGCTCCATGGCCCTCGCGGGCGGCGCCTCGGTCATGCCCAGCCCGGCCGGCCTCATGGAGTTCAGCCGCCAGCAGGGCCTCGCCCGCGACGGCCGCTGCAAGGCGTTCGCGGACGCCGCCGACGGCATGGGCATGGCCGAGGGCGTCGGCATGATTCTCCTGGAGAAGCTGTCCGACGCCCGCCGCAACGGCCACGAGGTCCTTGCGGTGGTGCGCGGCTCGGCGGTCAACCAGGACGGTGCCTCCAACGGCCTGACCGCCCCCAACGGTCCGTCCCAGCAGCGCGTCATCCGCGCCGCCCTCGCCAACGCCAAGGTCTCCGCCGACCAGGTCGACGTCGTCGAGGCACACGGTACGGGCACGAAGCTCGGTGACCCGATCGAGGCGCAGGCGCTGCTCGCCACGTACGGCCAGGAGAGGCCGGAGGACCGGCCGCTGCTTCTCGGCTCGGTCAAGTCGAACATCGGTCACACCCAGGCCGCCGCCGGCGTCGCGGGCGTGATGAAGATGGTCCTGGCCATGCGCCACGGCATCCTGCCCAAGAGCCTCCACATCGACCAGCCGTCCTCCCACGTGGACTGGGCGGCCGGCGCCGTCGAGCTGATCGACGAACACCGTGACTGGCCGGAGACCGGCGCCCCGCGCCGCGCGGGCGTGTCCTCCTTCGGCATCAGCGGTACGAATGCGCACGTGATTCTGGAGCAGGCGCCGGTGCAGGAGCCGGTGGAGGCTTCGGAGCAGGTGTCGGGGGCTCCGGCGCTGTTGGGTGTGGTGCCGTGGGTGTTGTCGGGCAGGACGGAGTCCGCGCTGCGGGCGCA
>NZ_JBLMKT010000095.1:0-4773 GCF_047779955.1 Streptomyces lothianensis
CGTGTACGGCGTGAACGGGCGCGTCGTGATGCCCGGCCCCGTGGCCGCGTCGAGGCCGCCGGGGAGGTCCAGGAGGAGACCGGCGCGCAGGAAGCTGGCCTGGGCGCCGCGCAGCCGGGTCAGGGTGTGGCGCGGGCTGGGGCTGCTGGTCGTCAGCCGGGACAGAAAGAACTCCAGGTCCTGCTGGGCGGGCAGAACCGGATGGCGGGCGAGGTAGGCCCTGGCCGCGTACAGGCCGGCCCGGTACTGGGCGTCGGCCCGGGCGAAGTCCGCGGCGGGCAGACGGCGGCGCAGCTCGGCGCGGAAGCGGGCGAGGGGAAGGCGCGGCAGGTCGGGCAGAGGCGTGGTGCAGTCCGGAGCAGGCTGGGGGCGGTGTGGGGCGGCCGGGCCAAGGAGATTGAGGGCCTCGTGGCTGTCGGTGATCTGTTGCAGGTCGTGGTCGAGGTGGTGGCGGGCGAGCCGGGTGCGCAGCCGGGCGGCGGCGGTACGGGTGGGCGGCTGGGCGATCAGGATCAGGTGGATGCCGGTGTCCTGGCGTAGCTGGGCGACGTGGCGGGTGCGGGCCTCGGCGAGGTGGTGGGCGCGCAGGATGACGAGGCGGCGGATGCACAGGACGGTGATCCAGCAGGCGGCGGCCCGCCAGGCGGGGGCGGCGGTGATGGGCTCGGATGCAGTGGGCTGGTAGTCGGTGCGGCCCAAGGCGCGCAGGATGTCCCGCGGCAGGTAGGCGGTGCGGGGCGTGTGCGGAGTGAGGTCGACCGTGACACGACCGGCCTGGGGGTCGGAGCTGGCCTGGGCCGCCTGGAGCACGCTGGTGTCGTCGTCCACGTCGATGATCAGTGTGACGGGCGGAGGCGTCGGGGGTCTCGTGGGTGTCATCGAAGGTCTTCGTGCGGCGGGAGACAGCCGTCGAGCGTCGTCTCCAGCAGGGTGCTTGCCGGGGGCGAGGCGCGGTGTTCGAGGCGCAGGGTGTGGTGGGTGATCTGGGCCCAACGGCGGAAGTTGCCGTGCCCGTGACGGACGTCGAGGCGGTCGAGGACGGCCTCGCCGGCGTCGTGCCATCGTGGGTGGAGCTGCGGGATGGCGCGGCGTACCTCGCCGTAGGTGAGCGGGTGGATCTGCAGCCAGTGGGTGGTGCGTGTGGCCAGCAGGGGCTGGCGGCGCAGCATGCGGAAGCCCTTAGTGCTGGTGGCGAGGATGAGGGTGAGCTGGGTGGTGGGGTCGTCAAAGAGGAAGCAGAGGTACTCGACGCAGTCGGTGGTCAGGCGGCTGGCCTCGTCCACCACCAGCAGGTGCGGGTGCGCGGCGAGCTGGGTGCGCAAGGCTGTGTCCAGGACGCCCGGGTCCCGCGTCGTCGGGATGGGGAGACCGGCAGCGAGCAGCAGCTCGGCGCGCAGAGCGGTCGGGGTCGGAGCAGGGCGCGGGCTGAGGTGGCAGATGCGCACGTCGCCGGGCAGTTCGGGGCGGGAGGCGAGTGCAGTCTGCAGGGCGTAGGTCTTGCCGCAGCCTGCGTCGCCGTAGAGGCACATGACGGCCTGCTCGGCCAGGGTCTGCTCCACAGCGCGGGCGACTGCGTCGTGGGCGGGCACCGGGACGGTCCGGGCACCGGGGAGCGACAGGAAATGCTGCGGGCCAAGACTCGGTGGAGCCGGACGCGTGTGCGTGCTGCTGGCGGTGGGCGTCATGCCTCCCCCAGGCGGGCGAAGGCCCAGCGCAGCACCTCTTGGTCGACGCGTTGCCTGCCCAGGCGTTTGAGGCCGAGGCGTATCTGGGCGGTCAGCCAGGCCCAGTCGCGGAAGCTGCCGTGGGCGGCGTGCGTGTTGGCGAAGAGGATGTCGTCGGGTTCTGCGTTCTCCCACACTGGGTGGAACAGCGGGATGGTCTCGAGGACCTCCTCGGGGGTGAGGCGGGAGAACTTCTGCCAGATGAAGATCCGCGAGGCGAGCATTGGTTCCTTGCGCAGCACGGTGTAGCAGCCCTGGCCGCCGACGAAGACGATGGCCAGCTGGGTGGCGTAGTCGTCCCATAGGTAGCGGAAGTACTCGAAGGCCTCGGAGTTGAGCCACTGGGCCTCGTCCACGATCAGTGTGCGCGGGCGGGCCGCGAGGGCGTCCTTGAGGAGATGGTCGAACTCCGACGGATGCGCGGGCGGGGTGCCGGCCAGGTCGAGCGCGGCGAAGATCTCGTGGCGCACCGCGCGGGCGGTGGGGCGGGAGCGGAACGCGATCCTTCTGACTTCTTCGTCGGGTTCAAGCTCGCGCAGGCAGGTGTTGACCGAGAGGGTCTTGCCGAAGCCCGCGCCGCCGTAGACGCACATCATCGCTCTCGCTTCGATCGTGTCGACGAGGTTCTCCCGTGCCCTGAGTAGGGCGCGGGTGGCGACGATGTGCGCGCCGGGCAGCTTCAGGTACTGATCACCCTCGGCTGGGGGCAGGGTGGTGGTCACTGCTGTTCCTCCTGGATGGGTTCGCCTTCGCCTGGGTTTGTGGAACGCGCGGAGCGCGGGGCGGGGGTGCGCCAGTGACTCGGCACGGTGGTGGGCGGGATCAGGTCGGGCAGGGAGAGCTCAGCCGCATTGGTCAGGTGGGCTGTGGTCAGGGCCTGGTCGGCCTCGGCCGAGGTGAGGGTGCCCAGGCGTGTGGGCTGTTCGGCCTGGGTCACGGCCGCGTACTTCGGGCGGGTATGCCGTGAGGCTTGGGCCAGGGCGCGGGCCAGGCGTCGCTTCTCGGCGTCCTTGCTGCGGCGCAGTGCCCGGCGCTGGGCGTCGGTGGCCGCACCGGCCAGGTGGGCCGTGCCCAGGTGCTTGCCCGTAGCGGCGTCGAAGACCTCGATCTCGTGGTCGTGATGGGGAAGGCAGCGCACCCGCACCTTCGTGCCGGCGTCCGCGTCGCCGGCCATCCACTCCCCCACGTAGTACCGGTTGTTGAATCGCACGCCGCTGGTGGTTAGCGTGCGGATGCGGCCGTCGTCTTCGAGTGTGAACGCCCACAGCAGAGAGCGGTCGACGTCGTGGATCGGGGTGGGGTCCTGCTGCCACGCCTCAAGCGGCGTACGCCCGCCCAGCGCCTGGGAGGCGTGCTCGGTGTTCCACCAGCTGATCCACTCCAGCAGCTGCTCGACGAACACAGAGAACTCCATCAACTCGCCCACCGGCACACGGCCGCCCCGCGTGGTGCCCGGGCGCATTGAGGCGGTCGGGGCGTGGGTGTAGCCGGGCAGCGCAGCGAAGAACATGCGCTGGGCGCAGCGGTTCAGGTTCTCCACCGTCCCCTTCAGCTCCGGGTGGTAGGCGGGCAGGTCCTGGATCGGCACCGCGAACGCGCCCAGGGCTTGGGCGACGGTGTGGGAGAGGAAGTCGGAGCCGCGGTCGATGCGTACGAGGGCGGGCAGGCCTCCGATCGGGCCGAAGGCGGTGTTCTCGTCGTTGTTGTCGCGTTGCAGGGCCATCCTGAGTGCGGCCAGGATCGCGTCCCTGGAAGGCTGGTGCGGGGTGATCGCCGCTCCGGTGATCGCTTTCGTCGCGCAGTCCACGAACCACGTCACCCACGGGAACACCCGCTGGCCGTCGAGAAGCACGGCGACGGGGATGTGCTTGTGATCGGCCTCCCAGCAGGCGTTCCGCCACTGCTTCGGGCGGCGCAGGTGAACGTCATGGCGCCGCCTCGCGCGTTCTCCTCCTGCGAGGGCGGCGCGTTGGCCGGGGTTCAGGTCGAGGCGGATCGCCCGGTGCAGCGTCGCCAACGACGGCGGCGACTGGGGAACTTCACGGCCCTCGGCGACGGCTTCGGCATACTCGGCCTGAAGTTCCCGGTGCACCGCGGCCGCGTTCCCACACCAGGCGGCCAAGCGCGCATGCAACTCGGGCGTGATCGTGAAGCGGTCTCGCTCGGCCGGGCCGGTGCGTCCCTCGACACGGGCGGCCTCAAGCCACCGCCACACCGTCCTCAGCGACACCCCCACCGGCGACGCGACCAGACGGACATGGGCGGTGGTCAGCTCCCCGCGTCTATCGAGTGCCTGCAGACGGGATAGGGCTTGGGAGCGTGCCAGGCGCCGGCTGGCCAGCGGTGGGTTCGTCACGCCTGTGGGGTCATGGTCAGCCATTGGGTCACCGTCCAGGCCTCGCCGTCAGCGACCTGTCATGGCGGGGCGTCACTTCCATGGCACCGCAGGCGGTGTCGGGACGGCGGAGCATCCCTGGGTGTCCGGTTATCGATCAGTGTGGTGTGGTACGCGCTGCCGGCGCTGCTGTCAGTGGGGCGTGGCACAGTCACCTGCCATGGACACGGACACGTTCTGGCAGCTCATCGACACCGCCCGCACGGCTGATGCGCCGCTGCACGCAGCACTGACCGATCTGCTGGCCGCGCAAGGCGAGGAGCACGTGTTGGCCTTCGAGGCGTGCATGGACCGGCTAGATACGGCGATCGACCGGTGGGACGTGTGGGCGGCCGGCTATCTCATCGGCGGGGGCTGCTCGGACGATTCCTTCATGGACTTCAAAGCTGGTCTCATCGGTCTGGGCCGCGCCTGGTACGAGCGTGTGGTGCGCTGCCCTGACGATCTCGCAGAGCATCCCGACATCCGGCGCGCAGCGGCAACCGGCGATCAGGAGGCTGTGCTCTACGAAGAGGTGGGGTATGTGACCGCCGTTGCGTGGGAGCGCCTGACCGGCGACAGGGACGGCTTCTATCCCGCCCTCGACCGCTACCGCTCCGTCCACGGGGCAGACGATGCCGATGCCGACGAACACGACATGGGCGAAGACTTCGA
>NZ_JBLMKT010000096.1:0-4697 GCF_047779955.1 Streptomyces lothianensis
ACCCGCCAGGGCCTGCGGCGACTTCGCCGACAGCACCCACGGCACCACCGGAAGCGTGACTGTCGGTTCCTCCACCGGAGCCGACCGCTCGGCCTCCTCCACCGCCTCCAGAATCACGTGCGCGTTCGTGCCGCTGACGCCGAAGGAGGAGACGGCGGCGCGGCGCGGGCGGTCGCCCGTGTCCGGCCAGTCACGGGCCTGGGTCAGGAGCTCCACCGCCCCGGCCTCCCAGTCCACCTGGGTCGACGGCTCGTCCACGTGCAGGGTCTTCGGCAGCAGGCCATGGCGCATGGCCATGACCATCTTGATGATGCCCGCGACACCCGCGGCGGCCTGGGTGTGGCCGATGTTCGACTTCAGCGAGCCCAGCCACAACGGCCGGTCCTCGTCCCGCTCCTGACCGTACGTGGCAAGCAGGGCCTGCGCCTCGATCGGATCGCCCAGCGTCGTACCCGTACCGTGCGCCTCGACGAGGTCCACGTCCGCTGACGGGACACGGGCGTTGGCCAGGGCCTGGCGGATGACGCGCTGCTGCGACGGGCCGTTCGGGGCCGTCAGGCCGCTGGACGCGCCGTCCTGGTTGACCGCCGAACCGCGTACGACCGCCAGGACCTGGTGGCCGTTGCGGCGCGCGTCCGACAGCCGCTCCACGAGCAGCACGCCCACACCCTCGGACCAGCCCGTACCGTCCGCCGTGTCCGAGAAGGACTTGCAGCGGCCGTCGAAGGACAGCCCGTCCTGGCGGCTGAAGTCGACGAACGTACCCGGTGTCGACATGACGGTGACACCGCCCGCGAGGGCCATCGTGCACTCGCCGGAGCGCAGTGCCTGGACTGCGAGGTGCAGGGCGACGAGCGAGGACGAGCAGGCCGTGTCGACCGTGACCGCCGGGCCCTCCAGGCCGAGGACGTACGAGACGCGGCCGGACAGGACGCTGCCGGACGTGCCGGTGCCGAGGTAGCCCTCGACGCCCTCCGGCAGGGACTGCATCAGGGTGAGGTAGTCGTGGTACATCAGGCCGGCGAAGACGCCCGTACGGCTGCCCTTCATGGCCGCCGGGTCGATGCCCGCCCGCTCGAAGACCTCCCAGGAGGCCTCCAGCATGAGGCGCTGCTGCGGGTCCATGGCCAGGGCCTCGCGCGGCGAGATCCCGAAGAACGCCGGGTCGAACGCGGCGGCGCCGTCGAGGAATCCTCCCGCGTGGGCGTTGGACGTGCCCGCCTCGTCGACCCCGAACAGGCGCTCGATGTCCCAGCCCCGGTCTTCGGGGAAGCGGGAGATCGCGTCCCCGCCGTTCTCCACGAGGCGCCACAGCCCCTCGGGGGAGGTGACACCTCCCGGATAGCGGCAGGCCATGCCGACGATGGCGATGGGCTCCCGGTCCCGGTCCTCGTACTCGCGCAGTCGCGTGCGGGCCTCGCGGAGGTCCGCCGTGGCGCGCTTGAGGTAGTCGAGGTACTTCTCCTCGTTCGGCATGAGGTGGCACTCCTTGGAAGGCAACGCAAGGCGAGGCGGGCGGGGCGGGGATCGGCCGGCAGAGGGCGGCGGCTCCGGGCGGAGCCGCCGCACGGGTCAGGAGAGTCCCAGCTCGCCGTCGAGAAGGTCGAAGAGTTCGTCCGCCGTGGCGGATTCGAGGTCGGTCGTGTCGCTGTCGTCGCCGCCGCCGTCACCGGTCGCCGGTCGGTTGTCGGTCCAGGCGGAGAGCAGGCCGCGCAGCCGCTCGGTGACGTGGGAGCGGTCGTCGTCCTCCGTGGGTACGGCGGCCAGCGAGGCCTCCAGCCGGTCGAGCTCGCTGAGCAGCGCGAGGGCCGAGACCTGGCCGCCGGGGGCGAGTTCCGCCGTCAGGTGGCGGGCGAGCGCCTCCGGCGACGGGTGGTCGAAGATCAGCGTGGCGGCCAGCTTGAGGCCGGTGAGCTGGTTGACCCGGTTGCGGAACTCGACGGCCGTGAGGGAGTCGAAGCCGATCTCCAGGAAGCCGCGGGTCACCTCGACCGCGGCGGCGGAGGCGTGGCCGAGGACGGCCGCGATCGCGTCGCGTACGAGATCGAGTACGACGCGGTACGCCTCGTCCTGCGTGCAGTGGGACAGGCGTTCCTCGAGGGCGGCCGTGGACGCGGCGGCGGGGCGCTGCGCGGCGGCTGCCGCGTGCCTGCGCATGGCCGTACGGAAGAAGGGGCGCAGCAGCGGCGGCAGCATGTCCGGCCGGACCTGCGACTCGTTCGGGGTGAGGCGTGCGAGCAGCAGGTGCGGCGGCTCCGGTGCCGCGTCCACGTCGGGGGCGGTGGCCGTGGCCGTGGCGGTGGCCGTGACGGTGGCTGCGGCTGCGGCTGTGGCCGTGTCGAAGAGGTCGAGGCCTTGACGGGCGGTCAGCGGTACGAGGCCCGACCGTCCCATGCGGGCGATGTCGGCGGCGCCGAGCTGCCCGAGCATGCCGCCCTCGCCCCACGGGCCCCAGGCGAGGGACACGGCAGGCAGGCCGTGGGCGTGGCGGTGGGTGGCGAGGGCGTCGAGGAAGGCGTTGGCAGCGGCGTAGTTCGCCTGGCCCGGCCCGCCGAAGGTGCCCGCCGCCGAGGAGTACAGGGCGAAGTAGGCGAGGTTGTGGTCTGCGGTGAGCTCGTGCAGGTGCCAGGCCGCGTCGGCCTTGGGGCGCAGGACCGTGCTGACCCGGTCCGGGGTCAACGACTCCAGCACACCGTCGTCGACGACACCCGCCGCGTGGACGACACCGGACAGCCCCGTCCCGATCTCCGCGATCAGATCCGCGAGAGCAGTGCGGTCGGTGACATCGCAGGCTGCCCAGCGGACCGTGGCACCGAGTTCTTCGAGCTCGGTGACCAGGTCCGTGGCGGGCCGGCGGGAGACGAGGACCAGGTCACGGACCTGGTGCTCGGTGACCAGGTGGCGGGCGAGAAGTCCGCCGAGTCCGCCGGCCGCACCTGTGACGAGAACGGTGCCTCGGACCGTGGGGAGCGCCGGGGGCGAGGGAAGCGCCCTCTGCGCCGGGGCGGCCACACGCGCCAGACGCGGTACGTACATCTCACCGGCGCGGATGGCGAACTGGTCCTCGCCGAGGGCCGTGGGCTTCACCAGGTCGTCGGTCGACCCGTCGGTGTCGACGAGGACGATCCGCCCGGGGTGCTCGGACTGGGCCGAACGCACCAGCCCCCACACGGCCGCCGCCGCGAGGTCCGTGACCTCGCCCGCGTCCGCCACGGCCACCGCACCCCGCGTGACGACGACCAGACGGGCGTCGTCCTCGTGGTCGGCGGCCAGCCAGTCCTGCAGCCGGGCCAGGGTCTCGGTGACGACGTCCCGTACGGCGGCCGGAACGTCGCCGTCCGCGACCGCCCCCGTGGACACCTCAAGGACCTGCGGCACCACGGCCGGGGCGTCGGCGCCGTCGGTGGCCGGACCCGGTACCCACTCCAGCCGGAACACCGAGTCCACGCCGCCTGTGCCCGATGCCGGAACGTCCAGCTGACCCGCGCTCAAGGGGCGCATCACCAGCGAGTCGATGCGCGCCACCGGCATGCCGTCGGCGTCGGCGAGGTCAAGGGAGACCGCGCCGCTGTCGGCGGTGGTGATCCGGACCCTGAGGAGCGGCGAGCCCACCGCGTACAGGCTGATCCCCGACCAGGCGAAGGGCAGCTGGCCGCCCTCGGCGAGCGAGCCGCCGCTGACGCCGATGGCGTGCAGGGCGGAGTCGAGCAGGGCCGGGTGCAGCCCGAACCGGGCGGATTCCTCCCAGGCCTCCTCGGGAAGGGCGACCTCGGCGAACACCTCGCCCTCGCCACCGCGCCACACGGCACGCAGGCCCTGGAAGACAGGGCCGTAGCCGTAACCGATGTCGTTCATGGCGTCGTACACGCCGTCGACCGGAACCTGTTCGGCATCGCGCGGCGGCCACTGGGACAGCGCCCGGCCTCCGGAACCGGCGGAGGCGTCGTCCACGGCGAGAGCACCGCTCGCATGCCGCGTCCAGGGCGCACCGGCGTCATGCACCGGACGTGAGTGGATCTCCAGCGGGCGCCGACCGTTCTCGTCGGCGGCGCCGGCCCAGATTTGCAGCACCACGGGGCCCGTGGCGCCGAGGACGAGGGGCGCGGCGATGGTGAGCTCCTCGACCCGGTCGCAGCCGGCCGCGGCGGCGGCATGGGCGGCCAGGTCGACGAACGCGGCACCCGGCAGCAGGACCGTGCCCATGACGGCGTGATCGGCGAGCCAGGGGTGCGTGTCGAGGCCGATCCGGCCGCTGAGCAGCAGACCGTCCGAGCCGGCGACGGTCACGGACGTACCGAGGAACGGGTGATCCGTGGACCCCATGCCCATCAGGGTGAGGTCACCGAGTGACGGGCCGGTGGAGTGGAGCCAGTAGTGCTGGTGTTGGAAGGCGTAGGTGGGGAGGTCGGTGCGCTGGGCGCCGGTTCCTGCGTAGTAGGTCGTCCAGTCGACCTGGGTGCCGTGGGTGTGGAGTTCGGCGAGGGCGGTGACGAGCGCTTCGGTTTCGGGGCGGTTCTTGCGGAGCGCCGGGACGAAGACGGTGTCCGTTTCGGTGCTGGTGGTGGTGTCCTGGGCCATGGCGGACAGGACACCGCCCGGACCGAGTTCGAGGTAGGTGGTGACGCCCTGGGATTCCAGGTGCCCGATGCCGTCCGCGAAACGCACCGCCTCACGGACATGCCTCACCCAGTAGTCGG
>NZ_JBLMKT010000097.1:0-4123 GCF_047779955.1 Streptomyces lothianensis
GTCCTGGCGGTCCGCCAGAGACTGAGCAGACCGCCAAGATCCCCGACAGAGTCAGGCCCCAGGGGCGCGAGGCCCCGCGCCGGTTCAGAAGCGGGCCTCGCGGGCGTACGCGGCGCGGATCTTCTCGGCGATCCTCAGCGGCGCGGCGGGCCGCACGGTACTCGCCCCGCCGCGCGGGCGCGGACGGCGCCCCTCCCGTGCGGACGTGGAATCAGCAGGGGCGGCTGCACCGTCGTCACCGTCGCCGGCGTTGTCCGGATCATCCGCGTCGGGGGCTCCCTCCGCGGTGCGCTGACCGGTGCCGGGGGGCGGGGGCGGGCCCGCCTGCTCGTCGTCCTCGACCGCCGCCTGGTCGATGACCGTGGGCGTGTAACCGGGCGGGTACGCCGGTGGGCGGGCTTGCGCCGGGGGTTCGGGAACCGGCGCGGGGAGCTGCGGCACGGTGATCTCGGGCGTCAGACCGACGAGGCGGCGCTTGGCCTGGAGCGCGGTCAGCCCCTGCTCGTGGATGACACCCACCAGCCGCTCGGTGACCTCGGGCAGGCTCGGCCGGGCGGCCGGGTCCAACGCCAGCATGTCCGTGATCAGCGGCACGAGCTCCGGCGGAGCGTCCGTCAGATCGGGAGGGGTCGCCGGGTCCTCGATCTTCAGGGCGACGGCCTGCCACGACGGCCCCTCGTACGGGTAGTGCCCGGTCGCGGCGAAGAGCAGCACCGCGCCCAGCGCGTACACGTCGGCGGACCGGTCCAGCTGCTGCTCGCCGCGGGCCTGCTCCGGCGGCATGCACAGGACGCTGCCGACGACGAAACCGGTGGCCGTCAACGTGGTGCGGCGCTCGGCGAGCACGGCGAGACCGAAGTCGATCACCTTGGGGCCGTAGGGGGCGAGCAGGATGTTCTGCGGCTTCAGGTCCCGGTGGAGCAGTCCCGCCTCGTGGACCGTTCCGAGACCCTCCGCCAGCAGGGCCCCGAGACTGGCCGTCTCGGCGAGCGGCAGCGGCCCCTGGTCGGCGACCAGGGTGCGCAGATCGGGCCCCGGGACGTACTCCACCGCGAGCCACGGCCGGTCCGCATCCGCGTCGGCACCGACGAAGGCCGCGACGAACGGCCCGTAGACCGTGCGCAGGCTCTCCACCTCGGACAGGAAGCGCGCCCGGCTGTCCTCGTCGAGCACGGACGGCTTGATCACCTTCACGGCGGCCTGGTGACCGGCCGCGGACTCCCCGAGGAACACCTGTCCCATGCCGCCGGAACCGATCCGGCACACGAGGGCGAAACCTCCGATCTCCTTCGGGTCGTCATCCCTCAGTGGCTC
Source organism: Streptomyces lothianensis (assembly GCF_047779955.1). Classification (NCBI taxonomy): domain Bacteria; kingdom Bacillati; phylum Actinomycetota; class Actinomycetes; order Kitasatosporales; family Streptomycetaceae; genus Streptomyces; species Streptomyces lothianensis. The sequence continues at coordinate 1,315 of NZ_JBLMKT010000097.1, forward strand.
CACGGTGCTCCGCCTCCGCCTCCCCCTCGCGGTCCGCCGATCGCGCGCGTGCGCGAGATGGACCTGCCTGAACCGGGAGAAAGTCTATGCAGGTCCCCCGCTGTCCCGTACTGCGGCCGTCACGACGCCCTGGCGCCCTCATGACACCCTCATGGCGCCCTCATGACGCTCAGCCCCAGTGCTCCTCCTGATAGCGCAGAAGGTCGTCGCCGTGGAGCTGTCTGGTGGCATTGCCGACCCGGACCCAGAAGTCCGTGGCGCCGCTGCCGCCCTTGGCGGGCTTGGCGAACACCGGCTTGCCTGCCGCGGCGACGCTGATCTGGCAGACGACATTGCCGGAGATCTCGGGGAACCGTACGCGCACGGTGGTCGCCGTCGGGGTCGAAAGGCAGCTGTCGAGGAGTTGGCGTACGAAGAGCTCGTACCCGTCGACAGTGGCCTGCGACTCCAGGGTGCCGAGATCGTGTTCGATACCGAGGACGGTCCCGTCGTCGGCGACGCCGATGAACAGGTTTCCGCCCTCGCCGTTCAGGAAGCCGCAGACCGCCTTGACGATGTTGTGCCGCAGCGACTTGTCGGCCTGTTCGGTGTGCACGTTCCAGCGGGCGCAGGCCTTGAACTCGGTTCCCTGGGACTCGCCTGCGGCGATCATGTCGGCCGGTGTGGTCGGTACGTAGGCGGGGCGTTCCCCCGTGAGCGTCTCGAACGCGTCCCGCACGACCCTGGCGATCAGCTGACGCCGCCGTTCCAGGAAGGTGAAGTAGTCGAGCTGCTCCCAGCCGACCGGCAGCGCGTGCCACCGCACCTGCCGCTCGAGCACCTCCGGGTCCATCGCCTCCGTGATTCTCGGCCAGTAGTCATGTGGCGCGTCGGTGTTGGCCAGCTCGCTCGTCGGCCATGTCACGTAGGCCATGTTGGCGATGGCATTGACCTGGCGCCGGTCGGTGATGCCCAGTCCGGCGAGTGTCTCGGGGTGGAACAGCCGGTCCCGGTCGAGCTTCCTGGCCGGCTGGACGGAGGGATCCAGCAGGTCGCGGATCCGCTGATCGCCGAGGAGCACTTCGGCGTCGAGGATGTTGAGCGCCGCCTGATAGGCGAACAGCACCGGTGAACGCGAAGAGGAGGTGTCCAACCGGTTCGGCAGCGAGATGTCCCAGTAGTCGCCGGTGAAGTTCGCCGCGATGATCCGGTCGAGCTCCGAGACGAAGGCCTCACCGTCACCTGACGGCAGACCTCCGATGCGCCCCAGGTCGAACTCCATCTGGGACTCCGGCGAGTTGGAGTACCGGCCGGTCGTGTGCGCCATGAAGAACCACCGTGCGATCACGGGGCGGAGTTCATCGACGGTCAGCCCGAAGTCGTGGCGTCCGATCAGCCAGAGCGCATAGCTGTACAGCAGGGCGTTGTCGGAGGTGATCATCTTGCGGCTGCGGAAGCCTGCCGCCGTGACGCACTGGAAGAACTCGTGCCAGCTGTTGAGGTCCAGGACCTTCGTGTGCGCTCCGGCCAGCCGGTCGAACTGCTCCTGGCGCCGGTCGGCGGTCACCTTGCCGGTTTCAAGGTCCTTTCCCCGTAGGACGCTGTAGACATGCTGCAGCCGGGCACGCCGGAAGGCGACCGCGACTGCCACACGCAGCAGTTGGTCGGGGCTGGGGTCCAGGAAGGCGTTCCGGGGGCTCGGGCCGGGGAGTCCTGCGATCACCGCGCTGCGGCTGAAGTCCTCGAGCTGGCGGCGGCCCTTCTCCCAGTGCACCGACATCAGGGTGAGGATGAAGTCGGACTGGTTGAGCTTCACGCCGTCTGAGTTGATGCGCACGAAGATCTCGGCGACCTGCTCCTCGTCGGCCGAAGCGCCCAACTCCACCACCTGGAAGTGGAACTCGCGCAGGTCCCGGACTCCGTCGATCCGCTCTTCGAGCTCGTCCATTTCGGCATTCGACAGAGGCCGCCCGCCGGTCTGTTCGAGCCGGTGGAAGAACTGCCGGACGGTGGGCTTGTATCCGCCCGGGGCCCAGAGCGCGGTAATGTCCGGAATGAAGTGGGCGTCACGCTCGATCGCCGCGTCCGTGACCTCGAACACCTGGTCCTCCGGGCGAAACGCGAGACGGATGTTGACCTCGTCGAAGGACTTGGTGACGATCTTGCGCCCCGTGAGGACGGCGAACAGAGCGGTGAGCCGCTGCTGCCCGTCGACGACCAACAACTGAGGCGCCCGGTCGCCGGCTTCCGTACCGATCCGCCGCACGCCCACCTCGGCACCGGTCTCCCAGAACATCAGGGTGCCGATCGGATAGCCCCGGTACATCGAGTCGAACAGGTCGCGCGTCTTCGCGGCGGACCAGACGAACGGGCGTTGAATATCGGGCAGTCCGATACGACCGCCCTCGATGTCCTCGATCAGGTGCCGGAGTGTGTAGTTCGTGTCGCGATACAGAGTGGGTGGCACAGCCGAGGGTTCCTAACGTCCGAGGGTGGCTGATCGTCGGAAGCGGTCCGAGCGCGCGCGAACGGCATCAGGTTTCTACCATTCGGGCACGCACGCCGCGCCGAAGAGCAAAAGATCCATCGCCACAAGGACGTTGTGGCGGCCCGTTCACACGCATGCGCCGGTCGCCCGGGGCCCGTGCGGGCCCACCGTCGCAGCGGAGCACGTGCACCGGGCGACATGTGGAGCTGTCCGGTCCACATGAGGTGATCCGAGGACTGCCGGTGAATTCACGCACAGATGAGGCTGCTTTCCGGTTGAGTGGCTGAGTGAGCTGCACTGCGTTTGGTGGAGTCCCTGATGCCAGGGTTACGATCCTGGCGA
>NZ_JBLMKT010000009.1:0-4072 GCF_047779955.1 Streptomyces lothianensis
CCCCGAAGCACGACCGCACGACCCCCGAAGCACGACCGCACGACCCCCGAAGCACCACCACCGACCCGCCACGACCCACGGGCACCCACCTGCCCACCCGACATGAGGCTTCCCTCCGTGAACTTCACGCGCTGGAGCGCCAGGCTCCCCGGTACACAGCGCCGCGCCGCAGCGCGCTCCGACCGGGGTTCCGTGCCGGCCGCCCGGGCCGAGCGCGGCTGTGACGCACCGACCCCCGATGTGGACGAACTGCCGGTCCGCGAGATCCTCGACCACATCACCGACCTCGTCGTCCTGGTGCACGGCCGCGACCACCGCATCGCCTACGTCAACGACGCCTACGCGGCCGCCTTCGGAGCGCGCCCCACCGGCGCCACCGCCGAGGACGCGCTGCCCGAGCTGCGCGAACTCGGACTGCTCCCGCTCCTCGACCAGGTGCTGCGCAGCGGAAAGCCCCGCACGGTCAAGTCCCGCAAGGTGCCCACGGGCCGCTCGTACACGTTCACCTGCACCCCGCTGAACACCACGGAAGGCGGCGGCGTCCTCGTCTCCGCCGCCGACGTCACCGACCACGCGGAGGCCGCAGAGCGGCTGCGCGCCAGCGAGCGCCGCCACCGCGAAGCCGCCGTCACCCTGCAGCGCTCACTGCTGCCACAGGAACTCGAACAGCCCGACGACCTGCGCATCGCCGCCACCTACCAGCCCGGCGGCGCGGACACGGCCGTCGGCGGCGACTGGTACGACGTGATCACCCTCGGCGGCGGCCGCACCGCCGTCGTCATCGGCGACGTCATGGGCCGCGGGGTCCGCGCCGCCGCCGTCATGGGGCAGCTCCGCACCGCCGTACGCGCCTACGCCAAGCTCGACCTGCCGCCGCACGAGGTGCTCCAGCTCCTCGACGGCCTCGCCTCCGACATCGACGCCAGCCAGATCGCCACGATGGTCTACGCGATCCACGACCCGCACGAAGGCCTGCTCACGTACGCCTCGGCCGGCCACCTCCCCGTCCTCGTACGCGACGAGCACGGCGAACTGCACCGCGCGGAGGAGCCCACCGGACCCCCGCTCGGCACCGGCGGCTGGCAGCACACCTCCGGCACCCTGCCCTTCACCCCCGGCTCCACCGCCGTCCTCTACACCGACGGCCTGGTCGAACGCCGCGGCGAGGACATCGACCACGGCGTCGACCTCGTGGAACGCGCCCTCGCCGGCGCCAGCGGCACCCCGCAGGTGATCTGCGACCGCCTGCTGCGCGCCCTCAACATCACCGCCGACCACGACGACGACGTGGCCGTGCTCGTCCTCCAGCACCCCCAGCGCACCGGCCCCGAGGCCGAGCTGTTCCACGGCGCCTCGCTCGACCTGCTCGGCGGCGTCGAGGCCGCACCCCGCGCCCGCGCCTTCGCCACCGGCGTCCTCGCCAGCTGGCGCTTCCCCAGCGACCTCTGCGAGCACGGCGTCCTCGCGGCCGGCGAACTCGTCGCGAACTCCCTGCAGCACGGCACCCCGCCGATGCGGCTCCGCCTGCGCCGCACCGACCGCCGCCTGGTCATCGAGGTCACCGACGGCGACGACCACCTCCCGCTGCGCCGCCGCGCGGAACCCGCGGACGAGGCGGGCCGCGGCATCGCGATCATCGCCACGATCGCCTCGAACTGGGGCTCCCGGCGCACACCCGGCGGCGGCAAGACGGTGTGGTGCGAGTTCGAGCTGAAGTGATACGTCCCGTCAGGCACCCACGGAGTCCGTCACAGACCCACGGAGTCCGTCAGGCAACGGCGGCGTCCGTCAGGCACCCACGGCCACGGCCTCAGCGGGCCGCGCTCCGTCCACCGGCTCCGCCTGGGCGCGCGCGGCAGCCTGCCGTACGGCCCAGGGATTGTTCTGCACCGGCGTCAGCTTCTTGCCCAGCTTCACCGCGAGCACGGTGATCCCGAGCGAGAAGAGGATGAACGTCACGATGTACGGGCCGTGCAGACTCGCCCCCATCGGTCCGCCGATCGCGGGCCCGACCGCCAGGGCCAGCTGCTTGACCAGCGCGAACGCCGAGTTGTACTGACCGACCATCCCGCTCGGCGCGAGATCCGCCACCAGCGGTGCCACGGTCGGCGAGAGCATCGCCTCACCGAGCCCGAACAGGACGTACGTGGAGATGAACGCGGCCGTCGCCATCGCCTGGCTGCCGTGCCCGAGCCCCGCGTACCCGGCGAAGGCCCAGGCCACGGCCCACAGCAGCCCCACCGAGGCGATCACCTTGGTCCGCCTGCGCCGCTCGACGAACCGCAGCACCACGAACTGGGCGAGGACGATCGCGCCGGTGTTGGCCGCGAGCGCAAGGCCGAGGGTGGACGGCGAGATACCGGCCGCCTCCACGCCGTAGGCCGAGAGCCCGGACTCGAACTGCCCGTAGCAGGCGAAGAACATCACGAAGCCGAGCGCGCACAACTGCACCATCGCCCGGTGCTTGAACAGCTGCTTCATACCGCCACCGCTGCTCTGCGGCGTCGCATCGGCGATCCGAGCCTGCCGCGGCAGCCGCACGGTCGCCATGACCACGACGAGCAGCAGGAACATGGACGCCTCGATGGCGAAGAGCAGCGTGAAATCGCTCGGCCGCTCGTGCTTGACGATCTGCCCGCCGAGCAGACCGCCGACACCGAGCCCGAGGTTCTGCAGGAAGAACTGAGTGGCGAAGGCCCGCGTCCGGGTCTCGGCGGTCGAGCACTCCACGATCATCGTGGCGAGCGCAGGCTGCATCACGGCCTGCCCGGCCCCGAGCAGCGCCGCCGAGAGCATCACGGGCTGCGCCTCGCTCGCGAGCCCGAGGCTCAGCGCACCGACGGCGGCCGTGACCAGGGCGGCAAGCAGCACCGGCAGCGGACCGCGCCGGTCGACGACACGCCCGGTGAACGGCAGCACCACAAGCGCGGCCACCGCGAAGACGGCGAGCACGAGCCCCGCCGTGGTCGCACCGAGCTCCCGCACCTGCGCCACGTAGACGTAGAGGAACGGAACGGTGAAGCCGAGGCCGAACGCGCTCAGCGCGTTGCCCACGTGGATCCGCCGCATCGCGGCACCCATCGCCCGGGTCACTGCTCACCTGCCTTCTGGAGAGGGGAAGTCCGAGGAACGTCCGGGAACGTCCGAAGGTCCCGTCGGTTCGGGACCTTCGACCCTGAAGACTTCAAAGCTAAAGTTCAGAGCTAAAGACTAAGCATCGAAGGTCTTAAATGCAAAGTGGGGGCGTGCCATACTCCGGGGCATGCCTGACACCGACGGCTCCACCGGACCGGCGAGCGAACCGACCCTCGACGAACAGATCGCGGCCTACCAGCGCGAATTCGCCGACCTCGACCCCCAGGTCGAGCAGATCGTCTCGGCCCTCGGCCGCCTCAACCGCCGCATGAACGTGGCGTACGGGCGGCAGACCGCGACCCTCGGCATCAGCAATACGGAGTGGGAGGTCCTCAAGGCGCTGGTCCTCTCGGGCCAGCCCTACCGCATGGGCCCCGGCGACCTCGCCAGGGAGCTCGGCCTCACGCCCGCCGCGATGACCCACCGCATCGACCGCATGGTGCAGGAGGGGCTCGTCACCCGGGACCGCGACGAGAACAACCGCGTACGGGTGATCGTCGGCATCACCGACGCCGGCCGGCAGAAGTGGCTGGACGCCATGGAGCTGGCCACGAGCTTCGAGGAGGACCTGCTGCAGGACCTCTCCACCAAGGAGCGCGGTGTTCTGGGCGAGCTCCTGACCCGGGTCCTGCAGCGTGTCGAACTCGGAGTTGACACGCCCCCGAGCGGTGCGTAAGGTACTTCGAGTTGTCACGGAGCCGGAACGGTTCTGCGGCAGCCACTCTCGCCGCTTCGAGCGGCACACCAAACCAACGCACGATTCCCATCGGGGTCGAATGAGGCGCGCCTTCGTGTGCCCGAATTCAATTCCACCGGCTCGATTATGAGCCGCCGGGGAAATCCGCTAAGGTTCTGGACGTCGGAACGGCCCAACAGCCGCGAAGACAACCCGAGTTGACCGGGAGTCAGGCCCGAAAGGATCTGATAGAGTCGACAC
>NZ_JBLMKT010000098.1:0-3762 GCF_047779955.1 Streptomyces lothianensis
GCCACGGCGTGAGCATCGACTGGCAGACGGTCTACACCGGCACCGGAGCCCGCCGTACCCCCCTCCCCACCTACGCCTTCCAACGCACCCGCTACTGGCCCGAGTCCGAGTCCGAGTCCCGCACCGCCGCCGGATCCGAAGCCGCGCGTACCGTCGACCCCGACGAGGCCCGCTTCTGGGACGCCATCGAGCAGGGCAACGCCGAAGCCCTGGCGGCGGCTCTCGACGGAGCCGACGCCGAGCCGCTGCGCGCGGCCCTGCCCGCCCTCAGCTCCTGGCGGCGCGGCCGCCGGGAGCGTTCGACGATCGACGCCTGGCGCTACCGCGTCTCGTGGAAGCCCGTGGCCACCGGCGCGGCAGGTGACTCGCCCGCGCCGAGCGGGCGCTGGCTCCTCGTCGTACCGGACGACCCGGGCATCGACCCCGACACGTCCGCCCTCGCCGACACCCTCACCGAGGGGCTGACCCGGCACGGTGCCGAGGTGATCCGCACCACCCTCGACGAGTTCACGGAACTCCTGGACCGGGACGTCCACGGCGTCCTTTCCCTCCTCGGCCTCGACGAGACGCCCCACGCCGACTTCCCCGCGCTGCCGGCCGGTCTCCTCGCCACCGTCGACCTGGTGAAGGCGCTTGCGCACACCGAGGGCTCCGCCCCGCTCTGGACGCTCACGCGCGGCGCAGTCTCCGTCGGCCGGTCCGACCCGCTCACCGCCCCCGCCCAGTCCATGGTCTCCGGTTTCGGACGTGTCGTCGGCCTGGAGCACCCGGGGCTGTGGGGCGGCCAGATCGACCTGCCCGCCGCCCTGGACGAACGTGCCCTCGCCAGGATCTGCGCCGTCCTCGGCTCCGCCAAGGACGGCGCGGCCGCCACGGATTCCTCGGCTTCCCCGGCTGCCTTGGACGGCGAGGACCAGGTCGCCGTCCGCTCCACCGGCGTGTACGTCCGGCGCCTGCTGCGCGCGCCCCTCGGCGAGCCCGCCCGGGCCTGGAACCCGCGCGGCACGGTCCTCATCACCGGCGGTACGGGCGCGCTCGGCACCTTCCTCGCCCACCGGTTCGCCGAACTGGGCGCCGAACACCTCGTCCTCACCAGCCGTCGCGGCCCCGCCGCGCCCGGAGCCGCCGAACTCGAAGCGGACCTGACCGCCAAGGGAGTACGCGTCACCGTCGCCGCCTGCGACGTGGCCGACCGGGCCGCCGTCCAGGCTCTCGTCGACGGCCTGCGCGCCCAGGGCGACACCCCGACCGCCGTCATCCACACGGCCGGTGTCAGCCAGCTCAGCTCCATCGAGGACACCGACCACCCCACCTTCGCCGACGTCGTCACCGCCAAGGTCGCCGGTGCCCGCAACCTCGACGAGGTCCTCGGCGACGAGCCGCTCGACGCCTTCGTCGTCTTCTCCTCCATCTCCGGCATCTGGGGCAGTGGCGGCCAGGGAGCCTACGCCGCCGCCAACACCTACCTGGATGCCTTCGTCGCCGACCGCCGCGCCCGTGGACGTACCGCCACCGCCCTCTCGTGGGGCGCCTGGGGCGGCGCGGGCATGGCCAAGGGCGAGGCCGAGCAGCTGCTGAGCCGCCGAGGCCTGCCCGTCATGGACCCCGACCTGAACATCAACGCGCTGCGGCAGGCCGTCGCGCACGACGAGACGGCGCTGACCGTCGTCGACGTCCGCTGGGACCGGTTCGTCCCGTCGTTCACCGTCGCGCGCCGCAGCCCGCTGCTCGAAGACCTGCCCGAGGTACGGGACGTCCTGGACGCCGCCGTCGCCGACGCGGGCGGCGCCGCCGAATCGGCCGTCACCTCCGCGCTCCAGCGCAGCCTCGCCGGGCTCACTCCGGCCGAGCGGCGAGGCCGCGTCCTCGACCTCGTGCGCGGCGAGGCCGCCGCCGTACTCGGCTATGCCGACAGCGGCGAACTCGACGCCACACGCCCGTTCCGCGAACTCGGCTTCGACTCGCTCACCGCCGTGGACGTACGCAACCGGCTCAACACCCTCAGCGGTCTGCGGCTGCCCACCACGCTCGTCTTCGACTACCCGACCGTCGCGGACCTCGCCGACCACATCCTCACGCTCGTCCTCGACCGGCCTGCCGACGATTCCGCCGCCGGGACCCCGCCCGCCCCAGGCGTCACCGCCCCGTCCGACGACCCCGTCGTCATCGTCGGCATGAGCTGCCGCTTCCCCGGCGGAGCGGGCTCCCCCGAGGAGCTGTGGCGTGTCGTCGCCGACGGCGTCGACACCATCGGCGACATACCCGCCGACCGTGGCTGGGCGGGCGGCGACCCGGCCGACATCCCCTCCGACCGGCCCGCCGCCGCGGGCGGCTGGCTCGCCGAGGCGGGGGACTTCGACGCCGCGTTCTTCGGGATCAACCCGCGCGAGGCCCTCGCCATGGACCCCCAGCAGCGCCTGCTCCTCGAGGCGTCGTGGGAGGTCTTCGAACGGGCCGGCATCGACCCCTCCGCCATGAAGGGCAGCCGTACCGGTGTCTACGTCGGAGCCTCCTCGCAGGGTTACGGCAGCGACGTCACCCAAGCCCCGGAAGGCACCGAGGGCTACCTCATGACCGGTACGGCAACCGCCGTGCTCTCGGGCCGCGTCTCGTACGCCCTCGGGCTGGAAGGCCCGGCGGTGACCGTCGACACGGCCTGCTCGTCCTCGCTCGTCGCCCTCCACATGGCCGTTCAGGCCCTCCACAGCGGCGAATGCTCGGCCGCGCTCGTCGGCGGCGTCGCCGTCATGGCCACCGGCACCGTGTTCGCCGAGTTCTCCCGGCAGGGCGGCCTCGCCGGGGACGGCCGCGTGAAGGCGTTCTCCGACGCGGCGGACGGCACCGGTTGGGGCGAGGGCGTGGGTGTGCTGCTGGTGGAGCGGCTGTCGGATGCGCGCCGTAACGGCCATGAGGTGCTGGCGGTGGTGCGGGGTTCGGCGATCAACCAGGACGGCGCGTCGAACGGTCTGACGGCTCCGAACGGTCCCTCCCAGCAGCGTGTCATCCGCGCCGCACTCGCCAATGCGGGCGTCTCGGCGGCGGATGTGGACGCGGTGGAGGCGCACGGTACGGGTACGACGCTGGGTGATCCGATCGAGGCGCAGGCGCTGCTTGCCACGTACGGTCAGGAGCGGGACGAGGACCGGCCGTTGTGGCTGGGCTCGTTGAAGTCGAACATCGGCCACACGCAGGCCGCCGCGGGTGTCGCGGGTGTGATCAAAATGGTCATGGCCATGCGCCACGGCCTGCTGCCGAAGACCCTGCACGTGGACGAGCCGTCGACCCAGGTGGACTGGGAGGCCGGGGCGGTGGAGCTCCTGACCCGGGCGCGCGAGTGGCCGGACACGGACGACCGCCCGCGCCGCGCCGCCGTCTCCTCCTTCGGCGTCAGCGGCACGAACGCCCACACCCTCCTCGAAGCCGCACCGGCCGAGGAGCCGCCCACGGAGAAAGCCCCGGAAGCCCCGGCGGTCGTCCCCTGGGTCCTGTCCGCGCGCAGCGCGGACGCCCTCCGGGACCAGGCCGAGCGTCTCGCCGCCACCGTGAACGACCGGACACCGCCCCTCGACGTGGCCTGGTCCCTGGCCACCGGCCGCGCCCACCTCGAACACCGGGCCGCGGTCGTCGCCCAGAACCCCGAGGACTTCCACACCGCCCTCAAGGCGCTCGCGGAGGGCCGTTCGGTCGCGGGCGTGGTGTCGGGCATCGTGTCGGCGGGTCGTTCGGCGTTCCTGTTCTCGGGTCAGGGTTCGCAGCGGGCCG
>NZ_JBLMKT010000072.1:0-218411 GCF_047779955.1 Streptomyces lothianensis
CGGACCCGGACGACTCATACCCAACTAACGACGAATCTCCGACTCAGGTCACTAGCGGCGGGTTCGTACCAGGAGGAAGAGGAAGTACGGCGTGCCGATGATCGCGGTCATCAGGCCCGCGCCCAATTGCGCGGGCGCGATGACCGTACGGCCCACCACATCGGCCGCGCACACAAGGAGCGCACCGAGCAGCACCGAGACCGGGACGACGCGGGCGTGCTGCCGCCCGACCAGGGCGCGGGCCGCGTGCGGGGCGACCAGGCCGACGAAGGCGATGGTGCCGGCGGCGGCCACCGCGGTCGCGGTGAGCAGCACGGCGAGGACGAGGAAGCCGAGCCGTCCCTTGCTGAGTCCCAGGCCGAGCAGGCGCGGGGTGTCCTCGTCCAGCGAGACCAGGTCCAGCTCGGTGCGGCGGGCCACGGCGATGGCCACGCCGGCCGCGAGGACGACCGCGAGCGGCAGCGTGTCGACGAAGGTGCGGCCATAGGTGGAGCCGGAGAGCCAGGTGAGGGCCTTGGTCGCGTTGAACGGATCGGTGAGGATGATCATCAGGGTGGTCAGTGCGTACCCGGCGGTCGCCATGCCGAAGCCGACGAGCACCACGCGGTTCTGCTGGAATCCGCCCTTGGCCGAGAGTCCGAAGACGACCGCGGAGGTGACCGCCGCACCGGCGAGCGCCGCGACGGCCACCGCCCAGGCACTGGCCAGCGGAACGGTGGTGACGAGCAGCACCGCGCCGACCGCCGCACCGTTGGTGACACCGAGGGTGCCGGGTTCGGCGAGCGGATTGCGGGTCACGGCCTGGATGAGGGTGCCGGCGAGCGCCAGCGCGCCGCCCGCCAGGAGCGCCGCGGTGACCCGCGGGATGCGGGTGTCGAGGACGAACGACACCGTCCGGCCGGCCTGGCCCTGCGCCCAGTTGAGGACGTCGCCGAGCAGCAGTTTCGCATCGCCGAGCAGGACGGAGGCGAGGGTCACGCCCACCAGGGCGGCGATGAGGACCGCGGTGGTGGTCAGGAACACGGCGCGGCTGCGGATGCGCAGCCGGTCGGCCCCGACCGAGTCGCCCGCGTCCTTGACCCGGGAGGCGAGCGCGACCAGGAACAGGGCACCGAAGAGGCTGGTGACGATGCCGGTCGGCACGGCGACCGCGGTGTCGTCGGGTACGAGCAGGCGCAGTACGACATCGGAGCCGAGCACGAGGGCGGCTCCGCTCAGCGCGGCGAAGGGCAGGCTCGCCCGCGACTTGTTGAAGGCGCGCAGACGGCGGGCGAGGAAGCGTACGAGCGCGGGGGCGCAGAGGCCGACGAATCCGACCGGACCGGCGAGGGTGACGGCGGCGGTCGAGAGCAGCGCCGCCAGGGTCACGGCCGTGATCCGGGTGGAGCGCACCGGGACGCCGACTCCCTTGGCGGCGTCGTCGCCGAGCGCGAGGGCGTCGACGCGGCGGGCGAGCAGCATCAGTCCGGCGAGCGCCACGAGCGCGACGGGGAGCACCTGCAGGATGCCGTCGTAGCCGCTCTGCGCGATGCTGCCCTGGTTCCACTGGCGCAGGCCCTCGGTCTCCAGCGGGAAGAGCAGTTGCAGGCCCTCGGTCAGGTTCAGAAGGCCGAGAGTGAGGGCGGTGCCCGCGAGTACGAGCCGTACCGTACCGGCACCCAGCCCGGACAGGGCGAGGACCAGCGCACCCGCCGCGAGACCGCCGAAGAAGGCGACGCCGGACGAGGCGAGCATCGGCAGCGAGATGCCGGTGGCCGTGACGAGGCCGAGCGCGAAGTACGAACCGGCGTTGACCGCGAGGGTGTCGGGCGAGGCGATCACATTGCGGGTCACGGACTGCAGGGTGTGACCGGCCATGCCGAGTACCGCGCCGACGAGCAGTCCGGCGATCATGCGGGGCAGCCGGGAGGCGACGACCACGGAGGAGTCGCCCGCGTCGGCCTGCCCGGTGAGCGCCTTCCAGACCTCGGCGGCGCCCACGTCGGCGGTGCCCTGGGTGATGTCGACGGCCGCGAGGGCGGCCACGACGAGGACGAGGAGGGCCGTCACCGCGGCCGCGCCCGTACGGGACGGTGCCGTCTGCGGACGGGTGGCGGGGGTGGTTGCGGTGACGGCCATCGGTTACTTCGTCAGCGCCTTCACGAGGCCGTCGATGTACGCGCTCATGGAGCCGGGGCCGCCGAACATCCAGATGCCGTCGTCGAGGCGGTGCACATTGCCCTCCTCGACGAAGGACAGGGAGGTCCACACCTTGTCGTCGGCGAGGATGCCGGTGAACGGGGTGCTGGCCTTGTCGCCCTCGTTGCCGATGTAGGCGAAGTGGACGTCCTCGGGCAGCTTGGTCAGGCCTTCGACGTCGGTCTGGCCGAGGCCGTACGCCGGGTCACCCTCGACGGTCCAGGCGTTCTTGAGGCCGAGCTGTTCGTTGATGCCGCCGAGCAGGGAGCCGCTGGTGAACGGGCGGATGGCGGCCTGGTTGGAGACGACGTAGCCGTCGGCGAAGGCGATGTTCGCGCCTTCGAGGCCGGCGTCGGCGAGCGCCTTCTTCCCCTCGTCGATCTTCGCCTGGAAGTCCTTCTTTACCTCGGCGGCCTTGTCGGTGGTGCCGGTGGCCTCGGCGATGAGGTCGAGGTTCTTCGTCATCTGGCCGACCGGGTCCTTGGCGTCGGCGGGCTTGATCGTGATGACCTTGCCGATGCCCTTGAGCTGCTTGATCGCGGCCTCGGGCAGGTCGGTGGTGGCGACGATGAGGTCGGGGGCGAGCGCGGCGATGGAGTCCATGCTGGGCTCACCGCGGGTGCCGACGTCCTTGGCGTCGTTCGTCAGCGGGACGGCCTGGTCCCACTGCTTGTAGCCCTTGACGTCGGAGACGCCGGCCGGGTCGACGCCGAGCGTGATCAGCGTCTCGACGACGTTCCACTCGGTGGCGACGACCTTCTTCGCCGGGGCGTCGAGCTTCACCTTGGCGCCGGTGCCGTCGGTCAGGGTGATGGCCTGGCCGGCGGAGGACTTCTTGTCGTCCTTCTTGTCGGCGGCGGGCTCGGTGGTTCCGCAGGCGGACAGGGTGAGAGCAGCTGCCGTGGTGGCGGCCGCGGCAAGGAGGATGCGCCTCATGACTGGGTGGTGAGCCTTTCGCTTCGCGAGTGGTGGCGGCCTATCGCGCGGGTGCGCAGCCGGCCGGTGAGGGGGTCGGTGTCGACCTCGATGCGGATGCCGTACGTGTCGGTGAGCCGCTCGGCGGTCAGTACGTCCTCGGGTTCGCCGTCGGCGATGACCCGGCCGTCGCACAGCAGCACGATCCGGTCGCCAACGGACGCGGCCTGGTCGAGGTCGTGCAGGACGGCGCCGACGGCGATGCCGTGGCCGTCGGCGAGATCGCGCATGAGATCGAGGAGTTCGACCTGGTAGCGCAGGTCGAGGTGGTTCGTCGGCTCGTCGAGCAGCAGTACGCCCGTCTCCTGGGCGAGGCAGCCGGCGAGCCACACGCGCTGCAACTGACCGCCGGAGAGGTGTTCGACGCCGCGTTCGGCGAGGGAGGTCATGTCCGTCATGCCGAGCGCGCGGTCGACCGCGTCCTTGCCGCCCGGATCGGTTCCGCCCCAGCGGCCGCGGTACGGGTAGCGGCCGAACTCGACGACATCGCGCACCGTCAGACCGCTGGGCGTGGGCCTGCCCTGGGTGAGCAGGGCGACGCTGCGGGCGAACTCCCGGGGGCTCAGGGCCAGTCCGTCGGTGTCCTTGTCGAGCGTGAGGCGCGCGGTACGGGGCCGCTGCAGCCGCGCGATGGTGCGCAGCAGCGTCGACTTGCCGCTGCCGTTGGGGCCGACGAGCACCGTGACCTCGCCGGGGCGCAGCGTCATCGAGGCGTCATGGACGACATCGACGCCGTCATAGGCCACGGTGACACCCGTGGCCGACAGCTCATGTCCGCGGGGACGCCCGGCCGCGGAGCTCTCTTCAACAACACGCACGCCGGAAGGTTAGCCTAACCTTAGGATTCGGCCAATCAGGGGGGTGTCTCGGCCATCCCGGAGTCAGGCATCCGCGGCACTCCCAGGAGGCCTCACCCTGACGTTGAGCCTTAACCCTCCCCTGAGGCGTGACGCTTCCCCCTCCTTCGAACCCCCCTCCGAACCCCTCCTTCGAACGCGGGGGCGACCCGGGCGGCCGATTCTTCGAACGCGGGGGCGACCTCGGCGGCCGTTACCGGGACAATGACCGCATGTCCGATGCATTCACGAGCCGTGTCCTCCAATTGTCCACCGGCACCTCGGAGCGGGTGGTCGACCTGACCCGCGACTGCGAGAACTTCCTGCGCGAGGTCGCCGCCGGGCGCGACGGACTCCTCAACATCTTCGTCCCGCACGCCACGGCCGGGATCGCGGTCATCGAGACGGGCGCGGGCAGCGATGACGACCTGCTCCACACACTGCACACCCTGCTCCCGGCCGACGACCGCTGGCAGCACGCCCACGGCTCCCCCGGCCACGGCCGCGACCACGTCCTGCCGGCCCTGGTGGCCCCGCACGCCACGCTGCCGGTCATCGAGGGAAGCCTGGAACTGGGCACGTGGCAATCGGTGTGCCTGGTGGACACGAACGTGGACAACGTGACCCGCCGCGTCCGGCTGAGCTTCCTCGGCGGGTGAGCGGCGGTTGACTGTCCTTGACGGATGAACAGGCCGGTGCACAGGCGCACCGGCTCGCCGGATGGCGACGAACGGTTCCCCGGGAGGCGACAGTGTCCGGATTCGAGGAGCTGATGCGGCACGCGATCAGGCAGGCACGCCTGGGAGCCGCGGAGGGCGGGATCCCGATCGGCGCGGCACTCGTCTCGGGCGACCGCCTGCTCGCCGTGGGACGCAACAGGCGCGTCCAGAAGGCGAGTCCGATCCTGCACGCGGAAATCGACTGTCTGGAGCGGGCCGGCCGGCAGCCGGCCGCCGTCTACCGACGGACGACCCTCTTCACCACACTGTCACCGTGCTTCCTGTGCGCGGGAGCGGTGCTCCTCTACGGGATCCCCCGCGTGGTCATCGGCGAGAACCGCACGTTCTCGACCAGCGAAGAACTGCTCAGCAGCCATGGGGTGCAAGTCGTGGTCCTCGACCTCGACGCATGCACCGAGCTGATGCAGGAGTTCATCACCGCGCACCCCGACCTCTGGAACGAGGACATCGGGAACGACGGCGGCTGAGCAGGCATCGGGGCAGAGCCCGTCGGCCGGAGCCGAAGGCGTGGATGAACATCAACTCAGGCATGGAGGACCTCGGTGCTCGAAGCTGCCGGCATGCAATCCGTCAGACGTGCTCAGGTGTCGTCGCAGGCCTGAGCACCGCCGCCAACTGTCCCACGAGCGTGGCGAACGGCATGTCCAGCGCACCGCAGACCCGCCGACGATCCGGTCCGCGTTGCCGGCGAGGACGCCACCGCGTGCGGATCAGTGGCTGAAGACGACGCCGTTGTGGTGCAGGCGCAGCAGGCCGGTCTCACGCTTGGCCGCCCGGAAGGCGTCGGAGGCGCCGACGGCGGCCTGCAGCTCGTTCCAGGGCGTACGGCCGACCACCGCCGAACCGCCCGGTCGCGAGATCACGCCCATCCCGCCCCTGAGCCCGCGGACCGTCGGATGCCACCGCTGCAAGGTCTATCCGAAGCCGGGAAGAATCGGACCCCGCCAGGAGTTAGTAGAACTGTGAACTACATCGGTGCAGCAGATGCGCGGCAGGTCGACGTCGTGGTGATCGGCGCTGGCCAGGCCGGTCTCTCGGCCGCGTACCACCTGCGACGCACCGGCCTCGAGCCGGAGCGTGACTTCGTGGTGCTCGACCACGCGCCGCGGCCGGGAGGCGCCTGGCAGTTCCGGTGGCCCAGCCTGACGTACGGCCGAGTGCACGGGATGCATGCACTCCCGGGCATGGAGCTCGCCGGTGCGGACGGCTCGCGCCCCTCCTCCGAGGTGATCGGCGAGTACTTCGCCGCCTATGAGGTGACCTTCGGGCTGCGCGTGCACCGCCCCGTGCACGTGACCGCCGTACGTGAGGGAGAAGGCGGGCGACTGCTGGTCGAGAGTTCCGAGGGCACGTATGCGACTCGGGCGCTGATCAGCGCGACGGGCACCTGGGACCGCCCGTTCTGGCCGCGCTACCCGGGCCAGGAGACCTTCCGCGGGCGGCAGTTGCACACCGCGCAGTACCCCGGGCCCGAGGAGTTCGCCGGGCTGCGGGTCGTGGTCGTCGGCGGAGGCGCTTCGGGGACCCAGCATCTGCTGGAGATCGCGCCGTACGCGGCGTCCACCACCTGGGTCACCCGCCGCGAACCCGTCTTCCGCGAGGGGCCGTTCGGCGCCGAGCAGGGGCGGGCGGCCGTGGCGCTCGTCGAGGACCGGGTGCGTCAGGGCCTGCCGCCGCACAGCGTGGTGTCGGTGACGGGGCTGCCCGTGAACGACGCAATTCGGCAGGGACTGGCGGACGGTGTGCTCGACCGGCAGCCGATGTTCGCGCGGATCACGCCTGACGGTGTGGCCTGGGCGGACGGCCGGGAGGTACGGGCCGATGTGATCCTGTGGGCCACCGGCTTCCGCCCGGTCGTCGACCATCTCGCACCGCTGCGGCTGCGCGAGAGCGGCGGCGGGATCCGGCTCGACGGCACCTTGGTCGTGCGCGACCCGCGGATCCACCTCGTGGGGTACGGGCCTTCGGCCAGCACCATCGGCGCGAACCGTGCGGGACGGGCGGCTGTCACCCGGGTCCGGCAGCTTCTCGAGCCGGTGCCCGCGCCCGTGTAGTGACCCCGCTCGGTCAGCCGGTCGAGCCGTTCTTGGCCTGCGCCTGCTTCTCGCCTTCCGCCTCGGCCTGCTGCTCGGCCACCTTCTGTGCCCGCCGATGCGCGTTGAACTCCTCCACGTTGCGGAGGTGTTCGGCGTAGTCGGCGGTGAAGCGGGTGTCTCCCGGCTTGACCGTGACGAAATACAGCCAGTCGCCCTGCGGCGGGTCGAGCGCGGCCGCGAGGGCCTCGTCGCCCGGGTTGGCGATGGGTGTGGGCGGCAGACCGGTCTGCGCATACGTGTTGTAGGGGCTGTCGAGGTTGGTGTCCGCGGTCGTGGTGTCCACCGTCGAGCGTTTCAGGGCGTAGTTGATGGTCGAGTCCATCTGCAGCGGCATCCCGCGCTGCATCCGGTTGTAGACGACCCGGGCCACCCTGCCCATGTCCTCGGCGTTGTCCGCCTCGGCCTGCGCGATGCTGGCGATCGTCACGGCCTGGTAGACGGAGACCTCGTACTCGCGGGCCGCGCTGCGCACCTTCTGCGCGCCGAAGCGCTTGTTGGCCGTGTCGACCATGTACGTGAGCAGCGAGGCCGGAGTCGTCGCCTCGTCGATCGGGTACGTGGCGGGGAACAGGTAGCCCTCGGGGTGCCCGGCCGCCTCGCCGGGCAGTTTGAATCCGATCGCGTGCGCGGACTTCCTGGCGGTCCCGGGCTTCGCCTCCAGCGCCTTGTCGATGGCCGCGTACACCTCGGAGGTGCGCCAGCCCTCGGGCACGAGCAGGGTCTTCGCCTCCTGCCGCGGCGCGGCTTCCTCGCGGTCGGCGAGGCCGTGGTCGAGCAGGACGACGCCACTGGCCGCGGCGCCGGCGAACAGGGCGCCGGTCACGGAGAGTGCGGTCTTGCCTCTGCGGGTGAGGCGGATCCTGCCCCGGCTTTCGTTGCGCATGCGGGCACGCTAACCCCGGGCGGTGCGTAAATCCGACATTCGCGGCGGTCGCGTGCCCTGGATGGCCCCCTACGCCACGGGTGTCACGGACCGCTACGCCACCGGTGTCAGCTCCCGGCCACCGGACGCGCCCGGTTCGGGGCCCGTGGCGGACTCGCCCTGTGCGTCGCGGTGCACGAGGGCCGCGTACCGGCCGTTTCGCTCCATGAGCTCGGCATGCGTGCCGCGTTCGGCGACCCGGCCCGCGTCGAGCACGAGGATCTCGTCGGCGGCGCGGATCGTGGAGAGCCGGTGGGCGATGGTGATCGTGGTGCGGTCGGCGGACAGGGCGTCGATCGCCTCCTGCACGGCGCGTTCGGTCCGCGTGTCGAGCGCGCTGGTGGCCTCGTCGAGGATGAGCACCGGCGGGTCGCGCAGGATCGTCCGCGCGATGGCCAGGCGCTGCTTCTCGCCGCCGGAGAAGCGGTGGCCACGCTCGCCGACCACGGTGTCGTAGCCCTCGGGCAGCGAGGCGATGTGCTCGTGGATCTGTGCCGCCTTCGCCGCCTCGTACAGTTCCTCGTCGCTCGCGTCCGGTTTGGCGAAGCGGAGGTTGTCGGCGACGGAGGCGTGGAAGAGGTACGTCTCCTGGGAGACGAGACCGACGGTGTCCGCGAGGCTGTCGAAGGCAAGTTCGCGCACGTCCACGCCTTCGATGGTGACCCGGCCGCCGGTGACGTCGTACAGGCGGGGCACGAGCGAGCCGAGCGTGGACTTGCCCGAACCGGTCGGGCCGACCACGGCGAGGGTGGCGCCCGCGGGCACGGTGACGTCGATGCCGTCCAGGACGGGGGCCGATCCGGGCTCGTAGCGGAACTCGACGTCCTCGAAGCGGACCTCGCCCTTGGCCTGCCGCAGGCGTACGGGTTCGGCGGGCTCGCGGATGTCGACGGGCAGATCGAGGTACTCGAAGATGCGCTGGAAGAGCGCGAGCGAGGTCTGGATCTGGACGCCGGTCGACAGGAGGCTGACCGTGGGCCGGAACAGGCCCTGCTGGAGCGAGACGAAAGCGACGAGGGTGCCGAGCGAGACCGCCGGACCGCCCATGTGCTGGGCGAGGCCCGCGGCCCAGTACAGGAGCGCGGGCAGGGCGGCCATGACGATGCCGATCGTGGACATCCGCCAGCGGCCGGCCATGCTGGCCTTGACCTCGAGGTCGATCAGTTCCTCGGACTCGTCACGGAAGTTGCGGGTCAGCGAGTCGGAGCGGCCCATGGTGCGGCCCAGCAGGATGCCGCTGACGGAGAGCGATTCGGTGACGGTGGCTGCCATCGCGGCCATCTGCTTCTGACGTCTGGTGGTGATCTTCTTGCGCTCGTTGCCGACCTTGCGGCTGATCATCACGAACACCGGCAACAGGAACAGGGAGACGAGGGTGAGCCGCCAGTCGAGGGCGAGCATGGCGGCGACGGTGGCGACGACCCCGGTGAGGTTCTGCACGAGGGAGGTCGCCGTGGAGGTGACGGTGGCCTGCATGCCGCCGATGTCGTTGGCGATGCGGGACTGCACCTCGCCGGTGCGGGTGCGGGTGAAGAAGGCCAGGGACATCTGCTGGAGGCGGCCGTAGACCGCGGTGCGCAGATCGTGCATGACGCGCTGGCCGACCTTGGTGGAGATCAGGGTCTGCAGGACACCGAAGACCCCGCCGACGACGGCGGCGAGGATCATGCCGAGGGCGAGCAGGCTGAGCAGCCCGGTGCGCCCCTGGGGCAGCGCGGTGTCAAGGATCTCCTTGAGCAGGAACGGGGTCGCGACGGAGACCAGGGAGGACGCGGCGACCAGCAGGGCGACCACGGCGAGGCGACCGCGGTAGGGGCGGAAGAGCCGGGCGATGCGGCGCAGCTCGTGCGGTTTGCCCGGATCGCGGGCCGGGGCGGACCAGGCGCCTTCGAGGTCGGTATGGGCGGGCTTCATAAGCCTCCTAAGGCATGGGGCGATGAGAACACGCGAGGAGCATAGCTCATTGTTACCTATATTCACAATGAGCGTTGTCCTGATACCCTCACCCCATGACCGACCAGGCCACGGACCGCGACGGCCACCTCGCGGAACAGCTGCTCCGCCTCACCCGCCGGATGCACCGCGTCAACAAACGCTGCCTCAAGGACTCGGGGCTCGGGATCACCCCGGCCCAGTCCCGGCTCCTGCGCGCCCTCGCGCACTACGACAGGCCGCCGCGGATGGCCGATCTCGCGGCCCGGATGGAGGTCGTACCGCGGGCCGTCACCACCCTGGTGGACGGCCTGGAAGAGAGCGGCCGCGTGCGGCGCGCGCCCGACCCTGACAACCGCCGCGTCATCCGGATCGAGCTGACCGACGCCGGCCGTGCGGCCCTGGCCAGTCTGCGCGACGCGCGCCGGCAGGCGGCACAGGACATCCTGGCTCCATTGACCGCCGAACAGCGCGAGGTGTTCGGCGGTCTCCTCTCCGCCCTGGTGGACGAGCCCGGGCCGCACTGACCGCACCCCGCGGCCCGCAACGCCGCGGTCCGGAAACGGCCGGGTATCGGGCCGGAGGCGGGCCGGGAGCAGCCGGCAGGCGGCCGCCCCGGACTCGCCGCCCCCGGACGCGGCCGCAGGAGAGGCAGCCGACCTACGCCGAGGAGCGCGCCATGCCCCTGCTGGAGCCGAACCCCGACGCGCTGCGCCCGCGCCTGCCCCGCGGCAGCTCTTCACCCGACCGGGTGCAGGACGGCGCGGCGAGTGGCACCCCCGAGCCACTGCGCGGCGAGCTGACCGCGCTGCTCGGAGCGGACAAGGTGCTCTGCGGCATCTCCGATCTGGTGCGCTACGCCTCCGATGCGAGCCCCTACCGGTTCGTGCCGCAGGTCGTGGTGGTCGCCGAGGACATCGACGATGTGTCCGCGGTCCTCTCGTACGCCCGCGGCAAGGGCCGTCAGGTGGTGTTCCGCGCGGCCGGGACCTCGCTGAACGGGCAGGCGCAGGGCGAGGACATCCTGGTCGACGTACGCAGGCACTGGACCGGGATCGAGGTGCTCGACGAGGGTGCGCGGGCGCGCATCGGGCCCGGCACGACGGTCCTGCGGGCCAATGCCACGCTCACGCGGTACGGGCGGGTGCTCGGTCCGGATCCGGCGAGTGCGATCGCGTGCACGCTCGGCGGGGTCGTCGCCAACAACGCCTCAGGGATGACGGCCGGCACCACCCGCAACTCGTACCGCACGCTTGCCTCGCTCACTTTCGTCCTGCCGAGCGGCACGGTCGTGGACACCGGCGAGGCGGATGCCGACGAGCGGCTGGCGCAGGCGGAACCGGCGCTGTGCGATGGCCTGCTCACGATCAAACGGGAGATCGAGTCGGATCCGGAACTCGTGCGGCGGATCCGCGCCAAGTACGCGATCAAGAACACCAACGGCTACCGGCTCGACGCCTTCCTCGACGGCGCCACCCCGGTGGAGATCCTGCGCGGTCTGATGGTGGGCTCGGAAGGCACCTTCGGCTTCATCTCGGAGGTCGTCTTCGACACGCTGCCGCTCGACCGGCAGGTGTCCTCGGCATTGCTGTTCTTCCCCACGCTCAGCGACGCGGCGGCCGCGGTGCCGCTGTTCAACCAGGCGGGCGCGCTCGCGGTCGAGCTGATGGACGGCAACACGCTGCGGGCCTCGGTGAGCGTCCGGGGCGTGCCACAGGACTGGGCAGGCCTGCCGAAGGAGACCACGGCGCTCCTCGTGGAGTTCCGCGCACCGGACGAGAAGAGGCTGGCCGCGTACGAGACGGCTGCCGAGCAGCTGCTGGAGCGGCTCGAACTGGTACAGCCGGTCTCCTCCGTGACGAACGCGTTCACCCGGGACGCCCGGACCGTCGCGGGCTACTGGAAGGCGCGCAAGGCCTTCGTGACGGCGGTCGGAGGCTCCCGCCCCTCCGGTACGACGCTGATCACCGAGGACTTCGCGGTTCCGCCCGAGCGGCTGGCCGAGGCCTGCACTGCCCTGCGAGAACTGCAGACGCGCCACGGCTTCGACGCCGCGGTCGCCGGTCACGCCGCGCACGGCAATCTGCACTTCCTGCTGGCCTTCGACGCGGCGAAGCCGGTGGACGTGGAGCGCTACGCCGCCTTCATGGACGACTTCTGCCGGCTGACCGTCGAGCGCTTCGACGGCTCGCTCAAGGCCGAGCACGCCACCGGCCGCAATATCGCTCCGTACCTCGCCCTCGAATGGGGCGAGCGGGCCACCGGGCTGATGTGGCGGATCAAACAGGTCATCGACCCCGACGGAGTGCTCGCGCCGCGCATCGTGCTCGACCGCGATCCGAAAGCCCATCTGCGCGGCCTGAAAACCATTCCTCGGATCGAGGCGATCGCGGATCCGTGCATCGAGTGCGGCTTCTGCGAACCGGTCTGCCCCAGCCACGACGTGACCACCACACCACGCCAGCGGATCGTGCTGCGCCGCGAGATGATGCGGCAGCCGGCCGGTTCACCGGTCGAGAGCGGCCTCGTCGAGGCGTACGGCCATGACGCCGTGGACACCTGCGCGGGCGACTCGACCTGCAAGCTCGCCTGTCCGGTCGGAATCGACACCGGCCTGATGATGAAGCACCTGCGCCACCACCGGCACTCACCGCGCGAGGAGCGGATCGCGGCGCTCGCGGCGAGCAACTTCCGCGCGGTCGAGGCCTCGGCCCGGCTCACGGTGGCGGCCGCCGAGAAGATCGGCGACCGGCTGCTCACCTCGGTGACGCGCGCCGCGCGCAAGGCGGTACGGCCCGACCTCGTGCCCGAGTGGCTGCCGGAGATCCCGGGCGCGGCCGCCCGCGGGCTCCCGCCCACCTCGCGTACGGAAGCGAGTGCTGTCTACTACCCGGCCTGCGTGAACCGGATCTTCGGCGGACCCGACGGGCGCCGGGGCCCCTCGCTCGCGCAGTCCGTCGTCGCCGTATCGGCACGGGCCGGAAAGCCCGTTTGGATCCCCTCGGACGTGGCCGGAACCTGCTGTGCCACGATCTGGCACTCCAAGGGGTACGAATCGGGCAACGCCGTCATGGCCAACCGCATCGTCGAGGCGGCCTGGGGCTGGACGGCGGGCGGGAGGCTGCCGCTGGTCGTGGACGCCTCCTCGTGCACCCTCGGCATCGCCCACGAGGTGGTGCCGTATCTGACCGAGGACAACCGGGAGCTGCACGCCGAGCTGGACATCGTCGACTCCCTGGTCTGGGCCGCCGATGAGCTGCTCCCCCGCCTCACCGTGCACCGCAAGGTGGGCTCCGCGGTGGTACATCCCACGTGTTCCATGCGGCACCTGGGCGATGAGGAGCAGCTGCGGACCCTGGCCGGGGCATGCGCCGACGAGGTCTTCGTACCGGACGACGCGGGCTGCTGCGGCTTCGCCGGCGACCGCGGCATGCTCCTCAGGGAACTGACCGAATCCGCCACGGCGCACGAGGCGGCGGCGGTGACTTCACGCCACTTCGATGCGCATCTCTCGGCGAACCGCATGTGCGAGATCGGCATGGACCACGCCACGGGCCGCTCCTACCACTCCGTGCTGATGGAACTCGAGCGGGCCACACGTCCGACGAGCTGAGGGTGTCGGCTGCCGAAGCTGCCCCGGTCCGCCACGGTGGACCGGGGCAGTCCGTTTTCCGGCTGTTGTGCGCACGCCGATGTTCGTACATGCGTGGCTGCCCGCGCTCTCCTGCGCGAACTCACGTCACCGGGCCTGCTCGCCGGTGAATTGACTGGGCATCAGGAACCGTCTGTTGTCTGCCTATTACGGGGCAAAGCCATCCACAGATGTTCACGCCAAGTCCAAGATGGTGCGCAGGAAGTCCAACTCCCCGTCCGCTTGGGACCCTTGCGCCCCACAGCCCGCGCGGCGAGGGTGGCTGGCGCCGTTGCTTCACCCATCCCCGCCTGACGACGGAGGTCCGATGAACGACGAGAACGCCATCCCCACCCCCGACAAGTCCGATGTTTCCGAGGAGGGGCTGTCCCGCCGTTCGGCACTGCGTGCCGCGGGGATCGCGGGCGCCGCGGGTATCGGCCTGAGCGCACTGGGCAGCGCCTCCGCGCACGCGGACGGTGCGGCGACCATGCCGTCCGGCGCGGCGGCCGCGTCGGACGGCATGGCGCAGGGAGGACACGGCAGCACGATGGTCAACGTGCCGTTCGAGGAGCGCAGCACCGTCCGGGTCGGCATCATCGGCCTCGGCAACCGCGGCGGCAGCATGATCAACCTGTTCCTGGCGATACCAGGGGTGCGGGTTGTGGCGATCTGCGACCCCGTCAAGGACAAAATCGAGCGGGCCGCGAAGAAGGTCACGGACGCGGGGCAGCCGGCACCCGGGATGTACGCCAAGGGTGATCACGACTTCGAGAACCTGTGCCGGCGCTCGGATCTGGACTTCGTCTATGTGGCGACGCCCTGGGACTGGCACTTCGAGATGGCGAAGACTGCCATGCTGAACGGCAAGCACGTGGGCGTGGAATGCCCGATCGCCATGGAGCTCGGGCAGCTGTGGGAGCTGGTGAAACTCTCCGAACGCACCCGCCGGCACTGCATGCAGCTGGAGAACTGCTGCTACGGCAAGAACGAGATGCGGGTCCTGCGCATGGCACACGCCGGGCTCTTCGGTGAACTGCTGCACGGCGCGGGCGCCTACAACCACGATCTGCGCGGCCTGATGTTCCATCCCACGTACTACGAAGGCCCCTGGCGGCGGCTGTGGCACACGCGGCTGCTCGGCGACCTGTACCCGAACCATGGTTTCGGGCCGGTCTCCAACTACATGGACATCAACCGCGGCGACCGCGTCACACACATCTCCAGCTTCGGCACCCCGGCGCTCGGCCTCGCCGAGTACCGCGAGGCCAGGATGCCGCCGGGGCACCCGAGCTGGAAGGAGACCTACATCGAGTCGGACCGCACGATCAGCTTGGTGCAGACGGCCAAGGGCCGTGTCATCCGCCTCGAACACGATGTGTCCACCCCGCACCCGTACAGCAGGATCAACAGCCTCGGCGGTACGAAGGGGGTCTTCGAGGACTACCCCTCACGCATCTACCTGGAGCCGGAGCACACCGACCACACCTGGCACGACTTCGGCGACTACGCGGACTGGGACCACTGGCTGTGGAAGGAGCACTCCGACCCGCCCGGCGGCCACGGCGGCATGGACTACATCATGGTCTACCGGCTGATGCAGTGCATGCAGCTCGGCCTGGTCCCCGACTTCGACGTGTACGACGCGGCCACCTGGACCGCGCCGGTGCCGCTGAGCCATCTGTCCATCAGGGCCAAGGGCGAGCCGCAGGAGATCCCGGACTTCACCCGCGGTGAATGGCGGCACAAGCGTTCGGGCGTCGACTCGGAGAAGCCCTCCGCGTAGTCGGAGGAGCCTCCGCGTAGCCGGATAAGCACTCCACTTAGCCGGATAAGCGCTCCGCGTAGTCGGAGAAGCACTCCGCATGGTCGGAGAAGCCTCCGCATGGACCGGGGCCGCACATCGCCGCACTCATGATGCCGCCCTGTCCGCACAGGGCGGCATCCGCATATCGGGACGCCCGGCCGGAAAACCGTTTGCCCTGGCCGCCGGTTCACGGCGAACCTTGCACGGTTTCCCCTTCATGCCGAGCTCTGGACATCATGCAGATCAGCGATCTTCCGTATCCCGATCCGGGTGTGCCCGACGCGCGCTCCGGTTCCCGCTTCCTGCTGTGGCTGGGACGGAACCAGCTCGGCGGCCAACTGCGGTCGTTCCTCTGGGGGCTGCTGCACTTCACGTCCGTGATGGCGCTGCCGTTCGCCGTGGGTGCGGCCGTGCAGGCCGTGGTGGACGACTCCGGTGGCGGGCTCGCCGTGGCCGGCGGGTTCCTGGCGCTGGCCGGCCTGGCGATCGCGCTCGGCGACACGATGCTGCACCGCACCGCCGTGACCAACTGGATCACCGCGGCCGCCCGTGTCCAGCAGCTCCTGGCCCGCAAGACCGCCGAGCTCGGCTCCGCGCTGACCCGTCGGGTCGCGGCCGGGGAAGTGGTCGCTGTCTCGACGGGCGATGTCGAGAAGATCGGCTGGTTCGTGGAGGCGCTCTCGCGATTCCTCGCGGCCGCCATGACCGTCGCCGTGGTGTGCGTCGCGCTCGCCGTGTACCAGCCTGCGCTCGCGCTGGTCGTCGTGATCGGGGTGCCGGTGCTCGCGCTCGGGGTGCTGCCGCTGCTGCCGAGGGCCACCAAGCTGGCGGACATCCAGCGTGAGAAGGCCGGACGCGCCACCGAGCTCGCGGCGGACACGGTCGCCGGACTGCGGGTGCTGCGCGGCATCGGCGGCGAGGAACTCTTCCTCACCCGCTACCGCGAGGCCTCTCAGGACGTACGGCACGCGGCTGTGCGCAGCGCGCGCATGTGGGCGTGGATCAGCGCCGTGCAGGTGCTCCTGCCGGGGCTGCTGCTCGTGGGCGTGGTCTGGTACGGCATCGGGCTCGTGCGCGACGGGCGGATCCAGGTCGGTGAGCTCGTCACCGTCTACAGCGCGGTGATGCTCCTGTCGTATCCGCTGCGGCATTTCGAGGAGATCGCCATGGCCTACTCCTTCTCGCGGCCTTCGGCCCGGCGCGCCGCACGCGTCCTCTCGATCGAGCGGGCCACGCAGGGCAGCGGCGCATGGGCCGACGAGACGCCCCGGGGCGATCTGTACGACCCGGTGACGGGGCTGGTCGCCCCCGCCGGGCGGCTCACCGCCGTGGTGTGCGGGGACCCGGACGAGGCCGGGCGGCTCGCCGAGCGGCTCGGCGGCCACCCCGCGCCGGACGCACCGCTCGCATCGGTGCAGGTCGGCGGTACTCCCCTCGACGAGCTGCCGCTCGCGGCGGCGCGCGCGGCCGTTCTCGTCCAGGACAAGGACCCGGTGCTGCTCTCGGGCACGCTGAGCGAACTGCTCGATGTGCCCTCCTCCGGGAAGGTCACCGCCGAGGAGGCCCTGAAGGCGGCCGAGTGCGCGGACGTCCTCGACGCCCTCACCCAGGCGGCCCTGGACGACGACCCGATGAGTGCACCGATCACCGAGCGCGGCCGTTCGCTGTCCGGCGGGCAGCGCCAGCGGCTCGCCCTGGCCCGCTCGCTGGTCACCGACCCTGAGGTCCTGGTACTCGACGAACCCACCTCCGCGGTCGACTCGCACACCGAGGCACGGATCTCCGAAGGGCTGCGGGACCTGCGCCAGGGCCGTACGACCGTGGTCCTCAGCTCCTCGCCGCTGCTCCTCGACCGCGCGGAACGCGTCGTCCTCGTGCACGAGGGAGCGGTCGCCGCGGTCGGGCTCCACCGCGAACTGGTGCGGAGCGAGCCGCGGTACCGCGCGGTCGTCACGCGCGAGACGGAGGACGAGCAGGCCGTGCGGGACAAGAACAGCGAACAGCACGAAGACGAGCACGACGAAACGGAGGAGTCGGCATGATCGGCGTAGCGCCCCCGGCCTACGATCCGGCGGCCCCTCGCAGCGCCGGCACCCTGCCCGTGGGTACGCCCGCGACGGTGCGTGGGTATGTCCGCGAGCTGCTGCGCCGGCACCGCGGCGCCTTCTCGGTGCTGATCGGCGTGAACACGGTGGCGGTCGTCGCCTCCCTCGTCGGTCCGTCGCTGCTCGGCTCTCTGGTCGAGCGCGCCTCGAGGGGTGCGGCCGAGCTGCATCTGGAGCGCACCATCGCGGTGTTCGTGGTGGCGCTGCTCGTGCAGGCCTGCTTCGTCCGTCTGGTACGGCTGCGTGGGGCGATGCTCGGTGAGCGGATGCTGGCCGATCTGCGCGAGGACTTCCTCGTACGGTCCGTCGGTCTGCCGCCCGGTGTGCTGGAGCGTGCAGGAACCGGGGATCTGCTGTCCCGGATCACCACGGACATCGACCGGCTCGCCAACGCGATGCGGGAGGCCGTGCCGCAGCTGACCATCGGTGTGGTGTGGGTGGTGCTGCTGCTCGGCGGCCTGACAGTCACTGCACCGCCGCTGCTGCCTGCGGTGCTGATCGCCGTGCCGCTGCTCGTGGTGGGCTGCCGCTGGTACTTCCGGCGGGCGCCCTCCGCCTACCGCTCGGAGGCCGCGGGCTATGCGGCCGTGGCCGCGGTGCTCGCGGAGACCGTGGACGCGGGCCGTACCGTCGAGGCGCACCGGCTCGGTGCGGAGCGGATCGCGCTCTCCGACCGCCGGGTG
Organism: Streptomyces lothianensis; assembly: GCF_047779955.1. NCBI lineage: Bacteria > Bacillati > Actinomycetota > Actinomycetes > Kitasatosporales > Streptomycetaceae > Streptomyces > Streptomyces lothianensis. Next base: position 17,906 of record NZ_JBLMKT010000072.1, read on the forward strand.
CGGGAGTGGACGGCTTGGGAGCGGTACACGCTCTTCCTGCGCTCGGTGCTATTCCCGGTCGTCAACCTGACGCATACGACGGTGCTCGCCTCGACGCTGCTCGTCGGCGGTGTCTTCGTGCTGCGGGGCTGGATCGACGTCGGGCAGCTCACCACCGGTGCGCTCATCGCGCAGATGATGGTCGAGCCGGTCGGGCTGATCCTGCGCTGGTACGACGAGCTGCAGGTCGCACAAGTCTCGCTGGCCCGCCTCGTGGGGGTGCGGGAGATCGAGCCGGGGGCGGGTGACCCGTCCGTATGCCCCTCCGACCGTCATGTCGAGGCAGCGGACGTGCACTTCGGTTACCGGCCCGGCGTGGATGTCCTGCGTGAGGTGACGCTCGGCGTACGGCCGGGGACGCGCCTGGCCCTCGTCGGGCCCTCCGGTGCGGGCAAGTCCACGCTCGGGCGGCTGCTCGCCGGGATCTACGCGCCGCGCAGCGGGCAGGTGACGCTCGGGGCGGCCGAGCTGTCGCGGATGACGGCGGAGCGGGTGCGGGAGCATGTGGCCCTGGTCAACCAGGAACACCATGTCTTCGTCGGCTCGCTCCGGGACAATCTGCGTCTCGCGCGCTCGGGGGCCGAGGATGCCGAGCTGTGGGCGGCGCTCGGGGCGGTGGATGCCGGCGGCTGGGCGCGGGCGCTGAGCGACGGGCTCGACACCGAGGTGGGCTCGGGCGGGTTCGTGCTCACTCCGGCGCAGGCACAGCAGATTGCGCTGGCCCGGCTTGTGCTGGCCGATCCGCACACGCTCGTGCTGGACGAGGCGACCTCGTTGCTCGATCCGCGGGCTGCGCGGCATCTGGAGCGGTCGCTTGCGCGGGTGCTGGACGGGCGGACTGTTGTCGCCATCGCGCACCGGTTGCACACGGCGCATGATGCGGATGTGATCGCCGTGGTCGAAAGCGGGCGGATCAGCGAGCTCGGGAGCCACGATGAGCTGGTCGCGGCGGGTGGGGCGTACGCGGCGTTGTGGCGCTCCTGGCACGGGTGAGGGTGCGGTGTGCGGCCGGGGCGGGTGCGGGTGCGGATGCGCCGTCGTGTGCGCGTCCGCTGGGGGGACCGTGCCCGCCCTTCCCCAAACTCTCAACTTCGTTCGAGCAGGGGAGACCCCACTCGCCCTGCGGCACGCCTGCCCACGGCACGGGGGCGGAGAGGTTCTCAGAGGACGTTGAGGGCGGCTATTCCACCTGCTCCGCCCAGGAGCATGAAGGCCGGCATCAGGACCTTCAGTTCGATCCAGCTGCCTGCGCGAAAGCGCATCGGCTTCGGCGGGCCCACCGGGTACCAGCGCTTGCCGGCTATCGGCAGCGGCCAGAACATCGGGCAGCCGGAGACCGTCAGGGAGTCCCCGATGTCGTGGACGACGGCACCGAGAAGGATCGGCAGGCCCAGCCACAGGTACTCCTGGCCGTCGCCGGTGAACAGCCAGTCCGCGCCGTTGCCCGGCTGGTCCAGGATGCCCGCGAGGATCCATGCGCTGGTCGCGCCGAGCAGCCAGACGAGGACATCGCTCGAGACCCGGGCGGCCCGCCAGAGCAGCCCCTCCACGGCGAGCACCAGGTGGATGAAGAGGATCGCGAGCACCGCCCAGCGTCCGCCGAGGACGGCGAGGACCGAGAAGCCCGCGCCGATCAGGGCCGCCCAGATCCAGGTGTGGGTGAGGGTGCGGTGACCGCCGGAGCGGCGGGAGTCGCCACTGGACCTCGTGGCCTTGTACACGCCGTACGAGATCTTGTCGACGATGCCGCACAGCGCACGCGACAGCGGCCCGAAGGCGCGCGAGATGGTCGCCGACTTGTGGTCGAGGTCGGGAGCGAGGGCGGCGCCCGCGCAGATCAGCGCGCCGACCAGGACGACCGGCCACGGCATCGGATGGTCCATGGCTGCCGCCGCCGCACCCACCCCCAGCCAGGCCGCCGCCCCGGACAGTGAGTGTGCCGGACCCATCATTGTCGCTACCCGCCCCATCTGTGGTGTACCAGCGTCCGGTTGACGCCGGTCGAACGCCCGCGCTCTCGCGTCTCGCAGCCCGGGCCGGCTGCACAGCGTAGCGGTCGTGATCTTCGTACGGACGGCCGATTCCCCTTGGACGGGGCACGGCAGGCAAGATGGGGGCGTGACCCTTATCGATCAGCTGCCGCCGGAAGCCGACCCCGACGCCCTCTACGAAGCCTTCGAAGGCTGGGCGACGGAGCGTGGGATCACCCTCTATCCGCATCAGGAGGAGGCGCTGATCGAGGTCGTATCCGGGGCGAACGTGATCGTTTCGACCCCGACCGGTTCCGGAAAGTCCATGATCGCCGCGGCGGCGCACTTCGCCGCGCTCGCCCGCGACGAGGTCACCTTCTACACGGCTCCGATCAAGGCGCTGGTCTCGGAGAAGTTCTTCGAGCTGTGCAAGATCTTCGGGACCGAGAACGTCGGCATGCTGACCGGCGATGCCTCCGTCAACGCCGATGCCCCGGTCATCTGCTGCACCGCCGAGGTGCTCGCCTCGATCGCGCTGCGCGACGGCAAGGACGCGGATGTCGGCCAGGTCGTGATGGACGAGTTCCACTTCTACGCCGAGGCCGACCGTGGCTGGGCCTGGCAGATCCCGCTGCTCGAACTGCCGCAGGCGCAGTTCGTCCTGATGTCGGCGACGCTCGGCGATGTCTCCATGTTCGAGAAGGACCTCACACGCCGCACCGGCCGGTCCACCTCGGTGGTGCGCTCGGCGACACGTCCGGTGCCGCTCTCGTACGACTACCGGCTGACGCCGATCACCGAGACGCTCACCGAGTTGCTCGAGACGAAGCAGGCCCCGGTCTACATCGTGCACTTCACGCAGGCCCAGGCCGTGGAGCGTGCGCAGTCGCTGATGAGCATCAACATGTGCACCCGCGAGGAGAAACAGCAGATCGCCGAGCTGATCGGCAACTTCCGCTTCACCACCAAGTTCGGCCGCAATCTCTCGCGTTATGTGCGGCACGGCATCGGTGTGCATCACGCCGGCATGCTCCCCAAGTACCGGCGGCTGGTGGAGAAGCTCGCTCAGGCGGGCCTGCTGAAGGTGATCTGCGGCACGGACACCCTGGGCGTCGGGGTCAACGTGCCCATTCGCACGGTGCTGTTCACGGCCCTCACCAAGTACGACGGCAACCGGGTGCGCACGCTGCGGGCTCGTGAGTTCCACCAGATCGCGGGGCGTGCCGGGCGTGCGGGCTTCGACACGGCGGGGCTCGTGGTCGCGCAGGCGCCCGAGCATGTCATCGAGAACGAGAAGGCGCTCGCCAAGGCGGGGGACGATCCGAAGAAGCGCCGCAAGGTGGTGCGCAAGAAGGCGCCCGAGGGTTTCGTCGCCTGGTCGGAGAACACCTTCGAGAAGCTGATCGCCTCCGAGCCGGAGCCGCTGACGTCCCGGTTCCGGGTCACCAACGTCATGCTGCTCTCGGTGATCGCCCGGCCGGGCGATGCCTTCCAGGCGATGCGCCATCTCCTGGAGGACAATCACGAGCCGCGCAAGGCCCAGTTGCGGCACATCCGCCGGGCCATCGCGATCTACCGTTCCCTCCTCGACGGCGGTGTGGTGGAGCAGCTCGACACCCCGGACGCCGAGGGCCGCAGGATCCGCCTCACGGTCGACCTGCAGCAGGACTTCGCCCTCAACCAGCCCCTGTCGACGTTCGCGCTCGCGGCCTTCGATCTGCTCGAGCCGGAGTCGCCTTCCTACGCGCTCGACATGGTCTCGGTCGTCGAGTCCACCCTGGACGATCCGCGGCAGATTCTCGCCGCGATGACGAACAAGGCACGCGGCGAGGCCGTGGGGCAGATGAAGGCGGACGGTGTGGAGTACGAGGAGCGGATGGAGCGGCTCCAGGACATCTCGTACCCGAAGCCCCTGGAAGACCTGCTGTGGCACGCCTACGGCCTCTATCGGACCTCGCACCCGTGGGTGGCGGACCACCCGGTCTCCCCCAAGTCGGTCATCCGTGACATGTACGAACGGGCGCTGACCTTCACGGAGTTCACCTCCTGGTACGAGCTGGCCCGCACCGAGGGCATTGTGCTTCGCTACCTCGCCAGTGCCTACAAGGCCCTGGAGCACACGATCCCGGACGACCTCAAGTCCGAGGACCTGCAGGACCTGATTGCATGGCTCGGTGAGATGGTCCGCCAGGTCGACTCCAGCCTGCTCGACGAGTGGGAGCAGCTGGCCAATCCGGAGGAGATGACCGCCGAGGAGGCCCAGGAGAAGGCCGACCAGGTCAAGCCGGTCACCTCCAACGCGCGGGCCTTCCGCGTCCTCGTCCGCAACGCCATGTTCCGGCGGGTGGAACTCGCCGCGCTCGACCACGTCCGCGAGCTGGGCGAGCTCGACGGCGACGCGGGCTGGGACGCCGATGCCTGGGGTGAGGCCATGGACAGGTACTGGGACGAGTACGACGATCTCGGCACCGGCCCCGATGCCCGCGGGCCGAAGCTGCTGCAGATCGAGGAGCGTCCCGAGGACGGGCTCTGGCGCGTCCGGCAGACGTTCGCCGATCCGAACGGCGACCATGACTGGGGGATCAGCGCCGAGGTCGACCTCACGGCGTCCGACGCGGAGGGTCTTGCGGTCATCCGGGTCACCGACGTCGGCCAGCTGTGACCCTGCCCGACTCCTGCGCGACGACCGGAGAAGACGAGAGATGACCAATCCCGCCGAACGCCTCGTCGATCTGCTCGACCTGGAGCAGATCGAGGTCAACATCTTCCGTGGCGCGAGCCCCGACGAGTCGCTGCAGCGCGTCTTCGGCGGGCAGGTGGCGGGCCAGGCCCTGGTCGCCGCGGGCCGCACCACCGACCCGGGCCGTCCGGTGCACTCGCTGCACTCGTACTTCCTGCGTCCCGGCCGGCCCGGTGTGCCGATCGTGTACCAGGTCGAGCGGGTGCGCGACGGACGCTCCTTCACCACCCGCCGGGTGACCGCGGTGCAGCAGGGGCGCACGATCTTCAATCTGACGGCCTCCTTCCACCTGCCGGAGGAGGGTGCCTTCGAGCACCAGCTGCCGCCCCGCCTGGACGCGCCGGACCCCGAGACGCTGCCCGGGGTCGCCGACGAGATCCGGGAGCATCTGGGTGCGCTGCCGGAGCAGCTGGAGCGGATGGCTCGGCGCCAGCCCTTCGACATCCGGTATGTCGAGCGGCTGCGCTGGACACCCGAGGAGGTGAAGGACGCGGAGCCGCGCAGCGCCGTGTGGATGCGGGCCGTCGGACCGCTCGGCGATGATCCGCTGGTGCACACCTGTGCGTTGACGTATGCGACGGACATGACTCTCCTCGATGCTGTGCGTATTCCGGTCGAGCCGCTGTGGGGGCGGCGCGGGTTCGACATGGCCTCGCTCGACCATGCGATGTGGTTCCACCGGCCGTTCCGTACCGACGAGTGGTTCCTGTACGACCAGGAGTCCCCCATCGCCACGGGCGGGCGCGGGCTTGCCCGCGGGCGGATCTACGACCGCGAGGGACGCCTGCTCGTCTCCGTGGTGCAGGAGGGCCTGTTCCGGCCGTGGGCGCCCGAGCCGGAGGCCTGATCGTCGGCACGGCCGTCCCGGCGCGAGGCACGCGCCGTGACGTCGGTTCTGGCCACGGCGGCCGAGAGGGCCAGCAGGACCCGGTAGCCACGGACCTCCTCCGGCTCGCGCGCCTCCATCAGATGCTCCGTCAGGAGGTCGGCCGGTGAGGGTGGGGCGCCGGGTCCGGTCGTCCCGGTCGTCTGCGCCATCTGCCGCAGGCTGTTCAGGAGCGCCCGCTCATGCGGGTCGGTGAGGACATCGGCGACCTCGGCAGGGGCGAGGAAGGATGCGGTGACTGCCGCCCGCTCCCAGTGTGTCGTGGCAAGTCCGAGGCGATGCTGATGCAGGCGGTCGCGCCAGCGCGCGGCCCGCAGGTCCTCGCCGGCACGCAGTCGGCGGCTCATCTCCGCGGGTGCCCGGCCGGTGAGCAGCTCCGGGTGGGCGGCGCCGAAGCCCCTTACCTCTTCGGCGAAGTAGTGCCAGACGAGACTGCGGTAGCGGTTGAGCCGGAAACCTGCCGGTGCCACCAGGCCTGCCCGGGCGAGCCGCGTGAATCTGGCGTTCGCGATGCCGAGCAGGGATCCGGCCTGGGCGGTCCCGACGACACGGACCCGCTCACGCAGCGCGCCCGGGAAGCCTTTGGTGGCCTGCACCCGGTCCAGCTCGCCGCGCGTGACGAGGCGCCCTCCGGCCGCTCGGCCCGGAACGGTCGCGATGAGTCCGCGCAGCACGGCGTGCTCGAACTCCGAGCGCGTGAGCAGGAGTTCTTTCGCGGCCCAGTGGGCCGAGTGACCCACGTCCGCTGGTTCCGCGGCCATGTTCGGCGGCGCGACGCCCTTCCGCGGGTGCGGCAGGGTGCGGGTGTCGATGACGGTCATGGCGGTCTCCCCCGTGAGTCCGATTACTCTCGGTGACCACCGTAGACCGTTGGAGCAGATTCCGCCCAAGCCTGTGGATAACTCACGGACGCCCAGGTCAGCGCGGTTGCCGCGCCTCCACCCCGAGGTGCTCGCCGACCCGGCTCACCAGCAGGGTCATCTCGTAGGCGACCTGCCCGATGTCCGCCTCGGCGGAGCTCAGGACGCACAGGCAGCTGCCGTCACCCGCGGCCATCACGTAGAGAACGGCCTCGTCGAACTCGATGAGCGTCTGACGGACCTTCCCGCTGCCGAAGTGGCGGCCCGATCCCTTGGCAAGGCTGTGCAGTCCGGAAGAGACCGCCGCCAGGTGCTCGGCATCCTCCCGCATCAGTTGTGAACTGGTGGCGGTGACCAGGCCGTCGTTCGACAGCACGAGTGCGTGCCGTACGTGGTCGACCCGCTTGGTCAGGTCGTCGAGCAGCCAGCCGAGTCCCGTGTCCGTTTCCATCGTCATGCCCTCCCCCTGGTGCACTCGCCCGCAAGCCTTGCGCACCAATGTCCGAGGGGCAAGCGATGATGACCGTATGGCAGAGAAGATGACCGAGGAACAATGGCGTGCCTTCGTCTCGCAGGGCACGCGCACCGCCAAGCTCTCCACCGTCCGCGCCGACGGCTCGCCGCATGTGGCGCCGGTCTGGTTCGTGCTCGACGGGGACGATCTGGTCTTCAACACGGGCAAGAACACGGTGAAGGGCCGCAATCTGGCCCGTGACGGACGGGTCGCCGTCTGCGTGGACGACGACCGTCCGCCGTTCTCGTACGCCGTGCTCCAGGGCGAGGCACGGATCATCGAGGACCTTCCCGAGGTGCGGCACTGGGCGACGCGGATCGCCGCGCGCTACATGGGCGAGGAGCGGGCCGAGGAGTTCGGCGCCCGTAACGGGGTGCCCGGCGAACTTCTCGTGCGGGTGAAGATCACGAAGGTGATCGCCGAGGCGGACCTCGCGGACTGAGGCCCCGTCACGAGGACACGGCCGGACGGCACGAGGACGCGGCCGGACGGGTCGAGTCCTCAGCTCACCGAGTCGAGCAGCCGGGCGGCGTGCATCCGCCCGGCGTACTCGACGAGCCGGATCAGCACCTCCTTCCCCGAATCCCGCTCGCGCGCGTCGCACAGTACGACAGGTGTGCCCTGGTCGAGGTCGAGGGCGCGGGAGACATCCCGGGCATCATAGGTTCGCGCCCCCGCGAAGCAGTTCACGGCGACGACGAAGGGGATGTGACGGTGCTCGAAGTAGTCCACCGCGGGGAAGCAGTCCTCGAGCCGGCGGGTGTCCGCGAGGACCACGGCGCCGAGCGACCCCTGTGAGAGCTCGTCCCAGAGGAACCAGAAGCGGTCCTGGCCGGGTGTGCCGAACAGGTACAGGGACAGGCCGCTGCGGATGGTGATGCGGCCGAAGTCCATGGCCACCGTGGTGGTCGTCTTGCGGGCGAGAGCACCCAGGTCGTCGACGGACTCCCCCAGCTCGCTGAGCCGTTCCTCCGTGCGCAGCGGGCGGATCTCGCTCACCGTTCCGACCAGGGTGGTCTTGCCCACCCCGAATCCCCCCGCGACCAGGATCTTCAGCGCCAGCGCGGCCGACTCGACGCCGGTGCCGGTGTCCGCACCCGTGCCCGTATCCGCGCCCGCGCCCGTGCCGGTGCCGGTGCCGGTGCCTTCAGAGTGCTCGGAGGCCATCGATCACTTCTCTCAGGATCTTTTCGTCGGGTAGCTGTGCGGGCGGCACCGGCCGGGTCACCCTGACGACGCCGAGTTCGAGGAGGTCGCCGAGGAGCACCCGTACGACACCGACCGGAAGATCGGCATCGGCGGCGAGTTCGGCGACCGACTGGGTCTCGGTGCGGCACAGTTCGATGAGCGCACGGTGTTCGGGTCCGAGCGCGGTGTCCTCGCCGGTCTCGGGCGCCGCTGTGTCCAGGCTGACCAGGGCGATCAGGTCGAAGCGGACACCTGTGGGTCCCGGGCTTGTCCGCCCGCCCGTCATCGCGTACGGGCGGACCAGTGGTCCTGCCTCTGCGTCGTACCACTGGGCGCCCGGTTCGGGGGGCTCGGCGTCGTCCCGCAGTCTCCTCATGGCGACCGCCCCCGCTCAGCCCGCCGCCGGCGGCTGTTCGGCGAACCGCGGCGGGGTGTAGAGGTGCTCGCCCACGCGTTTGACGAGACGGGCCATCTCGTACGCGATGAGGCCGATGTCGGCCGTGGCCGTGGACATGACGGCAAGGCAGGAGCCGTCGCCCGCGGCGGCCACGAACAGGAAGCCGTCGTCCATCTCGACCATGGTCTGGCGCACTCCGCCGACGCCGAAGTGCCGCCCCGCGCCCTTGGCGAGGCTGTGGAAGCCGGAGGCGACGGCCGCGAGATGCTCGGCGTCCTCGCGGCCGAGCGCGTTCGACGCGCCCACCGCGAGGCCGTCGTTGGACAGCACCACGGCATGGCGCACCTCGGTGACGCGCAGCACGAGGTCGTCCAGGAGCCAGTCGAGTTCGCCGGAGCGGTGGCCGGTGCGTATTCCGTGGCCCGGGTCCTGGATCATGCGGGGTCTCCTTCGTTGTTGCTGCCCGGCGTACGGCGCCGGCCGCCCGGTGTGAAGTCGGGTGTGTCGGTGGACCTGCGGCCGGCCGTCCGGCCGCCTCCCCTGGTCCAGCCGTCGCGGTAGGCGGTCATGCGTTCCCTGACCTGTTCCGGGCTGCGTTCCTCGCTCTGCGGCCGGGCGGCAGGTTCGCCGCCGTCGGCCGGTGGTTCCTCGCGGAGCTGGGGTGCGAGGCTCGCCTGGCGTACGCGGCGGGGCAGGTCGAGGGGCGGACCACCGCCGTTCGCGGACGGCTCGGCGGGGCCGGGGGGCGCTGGTGGCGCATGCTGGGCCGGTGCCGTATCGCGTGGCTGCGCCACCGGGCGTGGCGGTGCCGTGTCGCGGGTGGGTGCCGTGTCGCGGGTGGGCGCCGTTTCGCGGGTCGGTGCCGGTCGGTCGTCGCCGGTGCGGGTGTGCAGCCGCAGCGCCGTGACTCCGCGGCGGGCGGGGGTCTCGGGCGTGGGCTCGGGGCTCTCGGGCATCGGTGCGAGGGCGGGGCGCGGGCCCGGCAGGGGGCCGCCCGTACGCAGTTCGCCCGTGCGCAGTTCGCCGGGGCGGATCTCGCCCGCGCCGGGTCCGCGGGAGGGGCCGGGTACGCGGGCGTGTTCGGCGGCGGGCCCGATCTCCTCGGGCGCGGGACGTGCGGGCCCCTTGGGCAGCGCTTCCTGCAGCAAGGCCGTGGGCAGCAGGATCACCGCGGTGGTACCGCCGTACGGGGAGGTCCTGAGGTGGACCTTGATGCCGTGCCGGGCGGCCAGCCGGCTGACCACGAACAGGCCGAGCCGGTCGCTGTCGAACAGGTCGAGTGCCTCGGACTGGGCTATGCGTCGGTTCGCCTCGGCGAGGCGCTCCTTGCCCATGCCGAGCCCGCGGTCCTCCACCTCGAGTGCGTAACCGTTGCCGACGGGTTCGCCGCTGACCCGCACCTTGGTGTGCGGCGGGCTGAACTGTGCGGCGTTCTCGACGATTTCGGCCAGCAGGTGGGTGAGGTCGGCGACCGCGGCGCCGACGACGGCGCTCTCGGGCAGTTGCCGCACCTCGATGCGCGCGTAGTCCTCGACCTCGGACACGGCGGCCCGTACGACGTTGGTGAGCGAGACGGGCATCCGCCAGGCGCGGCCGGGGGCGGCTCCGGAGAGGATGATCAGGCTCTCCGCGTGACGGCGCATCCGGGTGGTCAGGTGGTCGAGGCGGAACAGGTCGCCGAGTTCGTTCGGGTCCTCGGCCCTGCGTTCCATGGAGTCGAGCAGGTTGAGCTGACGGTGCACCAGGACCTGGCTGCGGCGCGCGAGGTTGACGAAGACGCCGGAGATGCCGCTGGCGAGCTCGGCACGTTCGACGGCTGCGCTGAGCGCCGCGCGGTGCACGGTCGTCAGGGATTCGGCGACCTGGCCGATCTCGTCCTCCGCGCGCGGTCCCGGCGGCGCCTCGGCGTGGATGTCGATCTCCTGACCGGCCCGCAGGCGCCGCATGGCGCCGGGGAGTTTACGGCGGGCGATCTCCAGGGCGGTGTTGCGCAGGCTCACCAGCTCGACGACGAGGGCGCGGCCGATGCGTACCGAGATCACCAGGGAGGCCGAGACGGCGAGCAGACCGAGGAGAACGGCCGCGCCTGCCGGGGTGAGGAGGCCACGGGTGAAGGGGTCGGCGCGGTCGGCGGCGCGCTGCGCGGCATCGGTCTCGATGCTCCGCAGCTCGTCGTGGATCTCGGCGTACGCCTTGTCCCAGACACCCGCGTCGACGGCGGCGGCCGCCTTCCTGCCCGGGGCCGCGGCCAGCACCTTGTCCTCGACGGCGAGGACATCCGCGTAGGCGCTGCCCTTCTGCACATCGCGCCATGCCGCGCGTTCCTCGCCGCGCAGGTCCTCGACGGCCGGGGCGAGCAGGGTACGGCGGGTCTCGACGGCGCCGATGAAGCGCTGCAGCCGGGCGCCTTCGAGGCGCTTGGTGAGCTGTGCGGCAAAGAGCAGGGCGTTCTCTCGGGCGAGCATCTCGCCGGCCCGGGAGAGTTCGAGCACCACGCGCGCGTCGGAGCTGTGTTCGGCGTCCTGGATGCCGGTGAGCGAGCCGCCTACGGAGAAGGCCTTGCCGATGGTGTCGGTGTAGCCGTCGTAGGCCTCGTCCCATCCCGTACGTCGGTCCAGGACGTCGGCGCGCAGGCCCTCGAGGCCGTCAACCGATTCGACGAAGGCGCCGAGGCGTTGGGCGACGCCGTCGGGGAAGTCGGCGCCGTCGGCGACTGTGTGGTTCCGGCCGAGCCGCAGTGTGCCGATCGCCTTGTCGGTCCGTTCGGCCTGGCTGCGCAGTTCGCTGCCGCGCTCGTCGTCGGGGCGTGCCGCATAGGCGACGGCGGCGAAACGTTCGGCCTGGAGTTCGGCGACGGCCGCGGCCACGGGGGTACGGACCTGTTCGTCGGCGCGCTGGAGTTGGCTGAGGGCGCTGACGTCCTGGGCCGTGGTCACCGTGGCGTAGGCCCACAGGGCGATCAGCGAGACGACCGGGACCATGAGCAGGCAGACGATCTTGGCCCGGACCCGCCGCGGGCGCAGCTGCCAGATGCGGCCGCGCTCGGATGGCGCGGTGAGCCCCGTCGCACCGGTCCCGGTCGTGCCGGTCCCGGGGTCGGCGCCCGCGGTGGTGGCGGTGGTGCCGGGCGCTGTGGTGCCTGCCGCGGGGCCTTCGTCAGGCTGTTCGTCGGCGGGCGGGCCGGCATGGGCGCGACGGCCGCGCACCGGTGGCGCGACCGGCGCGTGGCCGCCCGGGCCGGTGGAGCCTGGGGTGTTGCGGGATATACGCATGGCCTCCTCGCTCTGATCAGGGACGGTGCGGTGCGGCCTGGCAGGTCGGCGGGCGGCCAGGCGCGCACCGCTAGTTGAGTGCGCCTTCCAGCGGCCGCTCGGCCGAGGCTAAGGCCGCGCGCTCGGTGGCGGTCGGGGAGAGCGCGACGAAGGCCGAGGTCAGGAAGAGATACGAACCGAGCCCCACGGCAAGGGGGAAGATGAACTGCATGGTCGTGGCCCCGGGAAGGGCCGCGGTACTCGGCGTGACGACGACACTGACGGCCATCATGCCCGTGTAGTGCATGCTCGTGACCGCGGCGCCCATCACGAGGGAGGCGACGGCCACGGCGACGGGCGACTTGATGTTGAGTGCCGCCCACAGCGCGGCCGTCGCGGCGGCGATGGAGATCAGCACCGAGAGGCCGACGACGGCCGGGTCGTAGCTCAGTTCGCCGTGCAGCCGCAGCGCCGCCATGCCGAGGTAGTGCATGCTCGCCACGCCGATGCCGGTGGTGAGGCCGCCGAGGATGAGGGCGAGGCCCTTGTTCCTGCTGTACGCGACGGCGAAGACGCCCACGAAGACGACGGTCATCGCGACGAGGAGGCTGAGCACCGTCAGCGGCACGTTGTAGCGGATCTCCGTGCCGGTGACCTGGAAGCCGAACATCGCGACGAAGTGCATCGTCCAGATGCCGGAGGCGATCGCCGAGGCGCCGGTGATGAGCCAGTTGCGCCGCGACCTGCCGGTGGCGGCGAGTGCGCGCACCATGCAGCGCAGACCGAGTGCGGCGCCGATGCACGCCATCACATACGACAGTACGGGGGTAAGCCAGCCGAAGGCGGCGTGGTCCAGGTGTCCCATGCCTCCGGGACGCTAGTCGTGAAGGAGACGTGAAGAGGGGGCACAGTTCGAAAGCTGCCCGAATATGACAGAGAGATGTGCAAGAACGATCGCATCCGGCCCGAACATGCGCACCGCATGGGCGTACGTCACCCTGGCGCGCATCCGCATGACGGCGTGCCACCGCTCACCTTGCACGGCGCACGGCACGGCCCACCGCCCCACCGCCCCACCGCCATGTGCGGAATCATGCTCCGTATGAGCAACGACCCCAAGGAAGTCCAGGAGTTCTTCACGGCCCGCGCGGACGGCTGGGACGCACGCTTCCCCGACGACGGGCCCGCGTACGAGGCCGGTGTCGCCGCGCTCGCCCTGCGCCCCGGGGACAGGGTGCTGGACGCCGGGTGCGGAACGGGCCGCGCCCTGCCCGCCCTGCGGGCCGCCGTCGGCACCGAGGGCACGGTGCTCGGCGCGGACCTCACCCCCGCCATGCTGCAGGCGGCGGTCCGCGCGGGGCGCGGGGCCCAGGGCGCGTTGCTGCTCGCCGATGTGTCCCGCCTGCCGCTGCGTGACGGAGCGCTCGATGCCGTCTTCGCCGCGGGGCTGATCTCACATCTGCCCGAACCTGCTTCGAATCTGCGCGAGTTGGCCCGCGTCGTACGCACCGGCGGCCGGCTCGCCCTCTTCCACCCCATCGGCCGCCGTGCACTCGCCGCCCGGCACGGCCGGGAGATCACCCCGGACGACCTGCGCGCCGAGCCCAATCTGCGGCCCCTGCTCGCCGGCTGCGGCTGGCGGCTCGTTTCCTACGTGGACGAGGACGCGCGCTTCCTCGCGCTCGCCGTACGGGCGGCCTGATCCCCCGGGGGAGGGTACGGGCCCGGTGGGACGCCCCGCGGGCTGCTCGCGCTCCCGGCCGCCTGACCTGGCCGGTCTCTGTCGGGTTGCGGCCTTGTCTCCATGGTCGTGAAAACCTCGACGCGGCGATTACCGACTGGTTAGGGTGCGCCGACACAGGTTGTGAATGGGGAGGGCGCGGGCATGGCCGGGAGTGATGAGGCCGTCGACGAGGCTGTCGACGAAGCCGCGGTCGCCGATGACGACGCACTGTATGTGCTGACCGCGGTGCTGCTGACGCCTGCGAAGTTCCCGAGCGTGCTCGGCGACGACTATCCGGAGGCGTGTGCGGCGCTCGGTCTGGTGCCGATCGTCGACGGGTACGGGCTCGTGCTCGGGCAGGACGGGCAGGGCGCGCGCTGGACCGTGGTGGTCGACGACGTGTCGCTGGTCGCGGTGGCGATCGCCTCCTGGGACTGCGGCATGGAGTACGACCTGTCGCCGGACGACCGTACGGTGGTCAGCGCGCTCGCCGGCTGGCCACTGGCGGTGGCCGTCGCCGCACCCGGTGTCCCGGCGCCGCACGATCCGGAGCCCGACCCCGAGGACCCGGACCAGCCGGTCCTCACCCCGCCGGACACGACGAGCTGGGGGCCCGCCCAGCGGCGGCTCGGCGCGGACGAGATCGCGCTGCAGTGGGCGAGCTGGCGGGCACAGGTCGACGAGTCCTTGTTCGTCACGGGTGAGGACGGCAGGGACGGGGCCGAGTCCTCGGCGGCCGACGAAACCGTGACGGAACCCGAGCCCGAAGCGGCCGAAGCGGCCGAGCTCGCGGACGAGGCATCCGGCGGGCGTGAGACGACCGACGCACCGGGCTCGGACGCCCGGAGCTCGGGCACCGGGAACCCAGGCGGCGAGGGCTCGGACACCGGGCGTACGGACACCGCGCAGGAAGGTTCCGTCACCGAGGCCGTCACCGAGGCCGCGCCCGAGGCGGAGTCCGGCACCGGCGGCGCGGACCCGGACGGCCCGTCCGGTGCAGCCGCCGCGGACACCACCCCCGCCGAGGGCTCGCCCAGCGCCGTCCGCCGCGTCCTGGCCGAGGCACGTGCCTATATCGACACTCCCCCGCCGCTGGGCCGCGTCCGCTCCTCCTTCGCCTCCGGCGAGGCCCGGACACTGCGTGCCGACGGGCCGGGCTGGTCGCTGGTCGCGCGGACGGACGACATCGCCTTCGTGCTGCTCGACGAGGAGCCGGGCGAGGTGGTTCCGGTGGGCCGCGGTCCCGAACTCCCGGGGCTCCTTGAGGCCTTGGACCGGATGGCCGTACGCCCGTCCTGAGCACCCCCTGAGCACCCCACTCCTGCGCGGCGGTGCGGGCGCGGACCTCGACGGCCCGCGCCCGCACCGGGAACTCACACCCGCACCCCTGCCCCGCATCCCGCCCGCGCAGTGGGACCGGTGATGGCGGCGAATCGCCTCAGCGCCTCAGCTCCTTGCGGGAGACGCGCCGCAGCCGGCGGCGCTGGGATTCGTCGAGGGTCAGATAGGCCGCCGTGGGCACGCCGAGGACGATGAGCAGTGCTGCCCACCAGGGCAGCCAGATCAGCAGGATGATCCCGGCCGCCACACCACCCGCGGCGATTTTCGCGTTCCTGGTCATCAGTGTCGCCTCCTTCGCGGCTGCCGCCGCTCTCTGCAGGGAGAACGGGTTTCGCCGCCGCCCTGGTTCCAGTCTGGACCCTGACTCGACCCTGAGGTCCGTCCCTGACACATCCCCTACGTCCCCTGCACCGCTCGGGGGTCCGGGGAGCCCGGATTCGGGTGCTGTTCGGCCCGCAGCGGCTCGCCCACCTCGCGCAGGTGGCCGAGTGCCTGCCGGTACGAGTCCATCGCACCGGTCTCCGTGTACGGGATACCCAGATCCCGGCAGTGTGCGCGCACCAGCGGCCGGGCGAGCCGCAGGTGGGGGCGGGGCATGCTGGGGAAAAGGTGGTGCTCGATCTGGTAGTTGAGGCCGCCGAGCAGCCAGTCGGTGACCGGGCCGCCGCGGATGTTGCGTGAGGTGAGGACCTGGCGGCGCAGATGCCCCCAGCGCTCACTGCCGCCGTCGGGCATCGGCATGCCCTTGTGGTTGGGGGCGAAGGCCAGGCCGAGGTGCAGTCCGAACAGCGCCTGGTGCAGGAGCGCGAACAGGAGGCTCTTGCCCGGCGAAAGAACGCTCAGGAGCAGCGTCGGGTACGCGGCAGCGTGCACGAGCAGGAGCAGTCCTTCGACGGCGCGCTCGCGCGGGGACTGCCTGCGCAGGTCCTTGAAGCCCTGCAGTTTGAGGTTGAGGCCTTCCAGCAGGCAGAGGGGGAAGAACAGCCGGGACTGGTGGCGGGTGAGCCACGCCTTGATCCCGGTACGGCCCGCCGCGTGCTCGCCGGCGAAGACGAGGACGTCGGGAGCGACATCGGGGTCCTTGTCGACGTGGTTGGGGTTGGCGTGGTGTCGGTTGTGCTTGTCGTTCCACCAGGCCGCGCTGGTGCCGACCAGGAGGTTGGCGTGGATGAGGCCGAGTACACGGTTGACCGAGCGGCCTCCGGCGATCTGGAAGTGTCCGGCGTCGTGCCCGATGAAGGAGGTGCGCGCCGAGAACACCGCGAGCGGTACGGCGAGCAGCAGCGTCCACCAGGAGTCCCCCAGCAGGACCATGGCGGTGACCACGGCGACCAGAGCGAGGGCGTTCAGGGCGATGCTCCTCGCGTACCAGCCGATCCGCCGTGCCAGGAGCCGCTGCCCTTTGACGGTGCGCAGCAGCGGCGCGAACTCGCTGCCGCGGGCGCCTGGGCGGCCGCCCCCAGCTGCGGGGCGCTCACCCGCCGTGCGCGGGTGAGCGGTGCGGAAGTCGGCGGGGCGCTCGATTCTGGGGGCTGCGGTCGTCATGGGCGGTCTCCGGCCTCTGTGGCGATCGGTTTGACCTGCGTAAACGTAGGTTTCGGCGACCTGGGTCGACCATGGCGCCACCACCCGGGTACGCAGGGGTGCTGGCCCCCTGTGCTCCTGTGGCCTGCCCCCGGGCCGAGGTGCGGCCAGCACCACCCCGGGTGCGGCCGACACCACCCCGCAAGCAAATGTGACAAGCGTCACCGCACAAGAGCGCCGACGGCGGGTATCGGCCGTGTACCCTCGGCCACCCCGGTTCGACTAGTCAAACTTGAGGAATCAGCTATTCCTGTGCCCAGGCCCGTCCCGCTCACCGCTGCAGAGATCCTTCGACTCACCCGTTGCGCTGTCGTGTTCCTGCCCTCCACGCCCGCGCGCACCAGCCGTTTCGCCTTCTGGAACGAGGACGGCACGCCGCCGGACGGCCCCGCCGAGGAGGTGACGGTGGCGGTGCCCTGCGAGGACGGCGCGGAGGTGGTACGGGTCCCCGCCCGCCTGCTTCCCGTACGGGATGCACTGCCCGTCCTGGCCCGTGCCCGCGTCGGCGGGAGCGCGGACCCCGGTGACGATGCGGCTCATCCCGCCGCAGCGTTCTGGGGTGCCGCGGCTCTCTTCGCGCTCCGGCTGACCGCGCGGGGGCTGCTGCTGCCCGGGCTGACGCCGCAGGACGAGGACGCCTGGCGGGCAGGACCGCTCGCGGCCGAGGACCTGGAGCTGCTGCGTGAGCTGGCCGCGGCGACGCCGCCCCAGGCCCACGCCGTACCGCTGCCGGTCACCGGCGACGAGCTGCTCCTGCCCGAACCCGAGGCGCTGCTACGGCAGTTCCTCGACGCGGTGGCCGACGCCCTCCCCCGCACCCCCGCCGCTCCCCTCGCCGCGGGCCACCCGGGGTTCGCCGCCCTGGAACCGCAGCAGCTGCCCGAACAGCGCGCATGGGCGGCCGATGTGGCGGCGGGCCATGACGCGGGCGTCCGGCTCTCGCTGCGCATCGAGGTCCCGGGACTGCAGGAGGGTGCGGCGCGTTTCCGTGCCGTGCTGCAGATGCACAGCGCCGCCGATCCGTCCCGTATCGCCGATGCCGCCGATGTCTGGGCCGGATCGGCCGCCGCGGCGGGGGCGTTCGGGCCGCGCGGCCGACTCGACGCGCTGCTCGCGCTGCGGCGCGCGGCTCGCGCATGGGCGCCACTCGCCCCGCTGCTCACGGCCGCGGTGCCGGATTCCGTGGAGCTCGCGGACGAGGAGATCGCCGAACTCCTCGGTGAGGCAGGGCGGTTGCTGGCGGGTGCCGGTGTCGAGGTGCACTGGCCGCGCGCACTGGCCCGCAGTCTGACGGCGCGCGCGGTGGTCGGGCCGCCCGGCGAGGAAGGCGAAGGGTCCGGGCGGGCGGACACGGGCGGGGACGGAGCACCGTCGATGCTCTCGCCCGACGCGCTGCTCGCCTTCAACTGGCGTTTCGCGGTGGGCGACCAGGAGCTCACCCGGGCCGAGCTGGACGAGCTCGCCGAGTCCCGGCGGCCGCTGGTCCGGCTGCGCGACCAGTGGGTCCTCATCGACCCCGAGGAGGCCCGCCGGGTCCGCGCCCACGAGGACCGCAAGGTCACGCCCGTGGACGCGCTCGGCGCGGTGCTCACCGGGTCCACCGAGATGGACGGCCGACGCGTCGAGGTGGCCGCGAGCGGCTGGCTCGCGGACCTGCGCGACCGCCTCGCCTCCCCCGAGACCGGCACCGGCACCGAGGTGCCGCAGCCCGCCGCCCTCGCCGCGACGCTGCGCGACTACCAGCTGCGCGGCCTCGGCTGGCTCGCGATGATGACCGAGCTGGGCCTCGGCGGCTGTCTCGCCGACGACATGGGTCTCGGCAAGACCATCACCCTCATCTCCCTGCATCTGCACCGGCAGCAGACCGAGAGCACCCGGGGCCCGAGTCTCGTCATCTGCCCGACCTCTCTGATGGGCAACTGGCAGCGCGAGATCGAGAAGTTCGCGCCCGGCACGCCCGTACGCCGCTTCCACGGGCAGACCCGCAGCCTCGAAGGCCTGACCGACGATTCGTTCGTGCTCACCACGTACGGCACGATGCGCCTCGATGCCGCGACGCTCGCCGACCGCACCTGGGGCCTGGTCGTGGCGGACGAGGCGCAGCATGTCAAGAACCCGTACTCCGCGACCGCCAGGCAGCTGCGCACCCTGCCCGCCAAGGCCCGGGTCGCGCTCACCGGTACACCCGTCGAGAACAATCTCTCGGAGCTGTGGGCCATCCTCGACTGGACCACCCCCGGGCTCCTCGGCCGCCTCGGCAGCTTCCGCAGCCGCTTCGCGCAGGCCGTCGAGAGCGGCAGCGACCCGGCGGCGGCCGAACGGCTCGCGAAACTTGTGCGCCCCTTCCTGCTGCGCCGCCGCAAGTCCGACCCCGGGATCGCTCCCGAGCTGCCGCCCAAGACCGAGACCGACCGCGCCGTCGCGCTCACCGCCGAACAGACCGGGCTCTACGAGGCCGTGGTGCGCGAGACGCTCGCCGCGATCGGGGCATCCGACGGCATGGAGCGGCGGGGCATGATCGTCAAGCTGCTGACCGGCCTCAAGCAGATCTGCAATCACCCGGCGCAGTACCTGAAGGAGGAACTCCCCGCCATCCCGGGCCGCTCCGGGAAGTTGGAGCTCCTCGACGAACTCCTCGACACGATCCTCGCAGAGGACGCGAGTGTGCTGGTCTTCACGCAGTACGTGCAGATGGCGCGGCTGCTCGAACAGCACCTGGCGGGCCGTGGGGTGCGCACCCAGTTCCTGCACGGAGGCACGCCGGTGGGCGAGCGGGAGGCGATGGTGAACCGCTTCCAGGACGGCGAGGTGCCGGTGTTCCTGCTCTCGCTCAAGGCCGCGGGCACCGGTCTGAACCTCACCCGGGCCGAGCATGTCGTGCACTACGACCGCTGGTGGAATCCGGCGGTGGAGGCCCAGGCCACCGACCGTGCGTACCGGATCGGGCAGACCCGTCCCGTCCAGGTGCACCGGCTGATCACCGAGGGCACGATCGAGGACCGGATCGCCGCGCTCCTCGCGCGCAAGCAGGATCTCGCCGACTCGGTGCTCGGCTCCGGCGAGGCCGCGCTGACCGAACTCACCGATGCCGAACTTGCCGAACTGGTCCAGCTGCGAGGAGATGCCCGATGAACACCGGAGAAGAGCGGAGCTTCATGGCAGACCGGAGCCCGCAGGAAGAGCGGGGCTCGAAGCAGGAGCGGACCTTCGAACCGCTGCCGCCCGCCCACGGCCGCGGCTTCGCCACGACATGGTGGGGGCAGGCCTGGCTGAAGGCCCTGGAGGACACGGCCCTCGACAACCAGCAGACCAAGGCGGGCCGCCGGCTCGCACGGGCGGGTGCGGTCGGCGCCGTATCGGTGCGGCCGGGGCGGATCACGGCCGTCGTCCAGGAGAAGGGGCGCGCGGCCTACCGCAGTGACGTGCTCCTGCAGCAGCTGTCCGAGGACCAGTGGGATCGGTTCCTCGACATGGCGGTCGACAGCGCCGGGCACATCGCGGCGCTCCTCGACCGCGAGATGCCCCCGCATCTGGTCGAGGACGCGGCCGCCGTCGGGATCGAACTCCTCCCCGGCATCGGCGATCTGGAGCCCGAGTGCAGCTGCGAGGCCTGGGACCACTGCGGTCATACGGCCGCGCTGAGCTATCAGATGGCGCGGCTGCTCGACCAGGATCCGTTCGTGCTGCTGCTGATGCGGGGACGCGGGGAGCGGGCGCTCCTGGACGAGCTGCAGGTGCGCAGTGCCGCGCGTGCCGCGGACCTCGGACCGGGCGAGGAGGAACCGGCGGCGGAGCCCGTGCACGGTGTGCGGGCCGACGAGGCGTACGCGATGGGGGCGATCCTGCCGCCGCTGCCCGCGCTTCCCGGTCTGCCGGACACGCCGGGCCTGGCGCCCCTGATCGACACCGAGGAGGAACCCGCGCCCGGTGTGGAGACCGCCTCCGTGGAGTTCCTGGCGGAACAGGCCGCGCGCGGCGCGCGTCAGCTGCTCGCCGCCGCACTGGCCGGGCAGGCGTTTCCCGCCCCGCCGACGGTGGGCGAGGACGCGGTGCGTATGGCTGTGGACGCTCCTGCCGAGGTCCGGGCCCGCCTCGCCGCGGGGACGGGCCGGAGCAAGGACGGACTCGAACTTGCCGTACGGGCCTGGGAGTTCGGTGGTGCGGCCGCCCTCACTGCCCTTGAGGAGGAGTGGACCCTGTCCGGGGATGAGGCCGTGCGCGCCCGCGCGGCGCTCGACGCGGCCTGGGAGGCGGACGAGCGCCCGGACCTCAGGCACTCGCGCAACCGCTGGACCCTGGCCGGGGCTCCCCTCCAGCTCCGGTACGGGCGCGACGGCCGCTGGTGGCCCTACCGCGAGGAGCGGGGCCGTTGGGTCCCGGCAGGTGGGGCGGCGCAGGATCCGACGGCCGCACTGGCGGGGCTGCTGGGTGGGGAGCGGGGCGGCTAGGGGCTGCCCCGAGGGCGTCCGGCGAGGAGTCGGGCACGCTCCTCGCGCCGGGCGGCCGGGACATCGGCGCCTGATCTCCGGGCGCCCGTCCCGGCCGCCCGGAGGAGGTCAGGCCCGTACCCCCAGCAGATGGTCCATGGCCAGCTGGTCGAGGCGTTCGAAGGCCATGCCCCGCGCCGCGGCGGCGTCCACGTCGAAGTCCTCGAAGGCGGTGCGGTCCGCGAGCAGAGCGGCCAGGCCGTCCCCGGCGGTGGGCACGGCGAGCTGGTCGAGGCGGGCGTCGAGGAGGGCCTGCTGTACGTCGGGGTCGGCGCGGAAGGCAGCCGTGCGCTCGCGCAGGATCAGGTAGTTGCGCATACAGCCCTGTGCGGAGGCCCAGACGCCCGCGTAGTCCTCGGTGCGCGGCGGTTTGAAATCGAAGTGCCGCGGGCCCTCGTAGCCGGCGGTCTCGAGGAGGTCGACGAGCCAGAACGCCTGGCGCACGTCACCGGCACCGAAGCGCAGGTCCTGGTCGTACTTGATGCCGCTCTGGCCGTTGAGGTCGAGATGGAACAGCTTGCCGGACCAGATGGCCTGGGCGATGGCGTGCGGATAGTTGAGCCCGGCCATCTGTTCATGGCCGACCTCCGGGTTGACTCCGTACAGCTCGGGCCGCTCCAGGCGTTCGATGAACGCGAGGGCGTGGCCGACCGTGGGCAGCAGGATGTCGCCGCGGGGTTCGTTGGGCTTGGGTTCGATGGCGAAGCGCAGGTCGTAGCCCTGCTCGGTGACGTACTCGCCGAGCAGGTCGAAGGCCTCCTTCATCCGGTCGAGCGCGGCGCGGATGTCCTTCGCACCGCCGGACTCGGCTCCTTCGCGGCCGCCCCAGGCGACATAGACCTCGGCGCCGAGTTCGGCGGCGAGGTCGATGTTGCGGAGGGTCTTGCGCAGCGCGTAGCGGCGCACGTCGCGGTCGTTGGCGGTGAAGCCGCCGTCCTTGAAGACCGGGTGGGTGAACAGGTTCGTGGTGGCCATCGGCACGGTGAGCCCGGTGGCGTCGAGCGCCCGCCGGAAGCGCTTCACGGCCGCTTCGCGCTCGGCCCGGCCGGCGCCGAACGGGATCAGGTCGTCGTCGTGGAAGGTGATGCCGTACGCCCCGAGCCCGGCCAGGCGCTCCACGGCCTCGACCGGGTCGAGCGCGGCCCTGGTCGGATCGCCGAAGGGGTCCTTTCCCTGCCAGCCCACGGTCCACAGACCGAAGCTGAACCTGTCCTCGCGTACCGGCTGATACGTCATCGCCTCTGCTCCTTCGGTCCGCACGGTCGTGGTGACGGCCGTCGCGCTGTCGTGGTGACGGCAGCCCCACAGCTTTGGGTCACGGCTTTGTCACTTCGGCCGTCGCCGCTATTTCGTCATGCCGATTGACAAATTAGTATCCGGGGGCGCTCCTGGAAACCCCCGGGGATTCGCCGGACCATGGACCGCCACCCCGCCTCCCGGACGGAGACCGTCATGACAGCAGCCGAAGGTCCGCTGGTCGTCGGCGTGGACAGTTCCACGCAGTCGACGAAAGCCGTGGTCGTCGATGCCGGCACCGGCACGGTGGTCGCGAGCGGCCAAGCGCCGCACAGCGTCTTCGAGGGCGCGGCCCGCGAGAGCGATCCGGAGCAGTGGTGGCAGGCCCTGTGCACCGCCGTCGCCGCCTGCGGCCCCGCGGCGCGCGAAGCGGCCGCGGTGTCGGTGGCCGGTCAGCAGCACGGCCTGGTGACGCTCGACGCCCGGGGGCGGCCGGTGCGCCCGGCGCTGCTGTGGAACGACGTGCGCTCGGCACCACAGGCACGGCGGCTCGTCGAGGCGTTCGGTGGCCCGAAGGTCTGGGCGGAGCGGATCGGCAGCGTCCCCGGCGCGGCGTTCACGGTGGCCAAGTGGGCATGGCTGGCCGAGCACGAGCCGGAGTCGGCGGCCGCGACGGCGGCGGTGCGACTGCCGCACGACTACCTCACGGGCCGCCTCACCGGCGAGGGCACCACCGACCGCGGGGACGCCTCCGGCACCGGATGGTGGGCGGCGTCCACGCAGGCCTACGACACGGAGATCCTCGGCCTGGCTGGGCTCGACCCCTCGCTCCTCCCCCGCGTCGTGGCGCCCGGCGAGGTGGCCGGGACGACCCGGGAACTGCGGGATCTCCCCTTCTCCCGGGGCGTGTTGGTCGGTGCGGGCACCGGTGACAACGCGGCTGCCGCGCTCGGGCTCGGTCTGCGGCCCGGCGCGCCGGTGCTGAGCCTGGGCACCTCGGGCACGGTGTACGCGGTCGCGCGCCGAAGGCCCGCCGATCCGAGCGGTACGGTCGCGGGGTTCGCGGATGCCCGCGGCGACTGGCTGCCGCTCGCCTGCACCCTCAACTGCACGCTCGCCGTGGACCGGATCGCCGCGCTCCTGGGCCTGGACCGCGAGGCCGTCGAGCCCGGAGGTACGGCCACGGTGCTGCCCTTCCTCGACGGCGAGCGCACACCCGATCTGCCGGGCGCCTGCGGCCTGTTGCACGGACTGCGGCACGAGACCACAGGCGGCCAGCTGCTCCAGGCAGCGTACGACGGTGCGGTGTTCGCGCTGCTGCAGGCGCTCGACCTGGTGCTCGCCGTGGACGGCGAACCCGCCGCCGATCCCCTGCTCCTGATCGGCGGCGGGGCGCGGGGCCGAGCCTGGCAGGAGACGGTGCGGCGGCTCAGCGGCCGGGCCGTCCAGGTCCCGCGGGCCGCCGAGCACGTGGCGCTGGGCGCCGCCGCCCAGGCCGCAGGACTGCTGACCGGCGAGGATCCGGCGGCGGTGGCCCGGCGCTGGGGCACGTCCGCGGGTCCGGTGCTCGATCCGGTCGTACGGGACGAGGAGACGCTCGCGCGGATCGCGGACGTGCTGGGCGCCGCGCGGCCACTGTTGACGGCGGTGGAGCCGCGGGGCGCCGGTTCGGATCCGGGACCTGTACCACGTACGCCTGCCTTGCCCGGCGCACCTGCCGCCCGCACCTCGCCCCGCCCCTCTGCCTCGGCCGGCAGACCGGCCTCCCCCACCTCGCCCGGCTCCCCCGCACCCACGTCCCCCGACCCACGTCACACCTCCTGAGGAGCCCCACCATGACCCCTGAGCTCCCCGGCAGCGGCGGCTTCGGCGATCCGGCGTTCCTGCCCCATACGCAGCAGGGCATCCGCCGCCGCAATCTCTCCCTGGTACTCCAGGCCATCACCGCGCACGGCCCCCTCTCGCGCGCCGCCGTCGCGAGCCGGGTCGGGCTGACCCGGGCCGCGGTGTCCACGCTGGTGGACGAGCTGATACGGGCGGAACTCCTCGTCGAACTCGGGCCGGAACGCCCCGGCACCGTGGGCCGCCCCGGAAGCGCGCTGACCGTGGGCGAGCGCGGTCCGGTAGGGATCGGCGCGGAGATCGGCGTCGACCATCTCGCGGTCTGCGCGGTCGACCTGCACGGCAAGGTGCGTGCCCGGGCCACGCTGGAGAGCGACAACCGGGGCCGCCCGCCGGAGCCGGTGCTCAAGGAACTCGCCCGTCTCGTACGGGAGGTCACCGCGACCAGCCGTGGCGCGGGCCTGCGCCCGGCGGGTCTCGCGGTGGCCGTGCCGGGTCTGGTCGCCCGTGATTCGTACAGCGTGGTGCGCGCCCCCAACCTGGGCTGGAGCGAGCTGGATCTCGGCCCGTTCCTGCTCGACGGGCTGCCGCTGAGCGTCGACAACGAGGCGAATCTCGGTGCGCTCGCCGAGCTGTGGATCGGCGGCGATCCCGCGCCGCTCGACTTCGTGCACGTCTCGGCGGAGATCGGCATCGGCGCCGCGGTCGTGGTCGGCGGCCGGTTGCTGCGCGGCACGCACGGGTTCGCGGGTGAGCTGGGCCATGTGCCGGTGCGTCCGGAGGGGCCTGTCTGCCCGTGCGGGGGGCGGGGCTGCCTGGAGCAGTACGCGGGCGAGGAGGCGGTGCTGCGCGCGGCCGGGATCCCCCCGGGCGAACAGGGCATCGGCCTGCTCGCGGCCCGCGCCGAGGACGGTGACAAACAGGCCCGGCGGGCGCTGCGCGGGGCGGGTTCGGCGCTCGGGATCGCGCTCTCCGGAGCGGTCAATCTGCTCGACCCGCAGACCGTGGTCCTCGGCGGCGCCCTGTCCCGTCTCTCGCCGTGGCTCCTGCCGTCCCTGGAGCGCGAACTCGCCCGCCGCACGGCGGATCCCGCACGCCCGCAGGGCGGCTCGGTCACGGTCTCGCGGCTCGGCTCACAGGGCCCGCTGCTCGGTGCCGCGCATTCGGTGGTGCGGGCGGTCCTCGACGACCCGGCCTCGCTCGCGGCTCCGGCGCGCTGACATAGTGCGGCGCAACGGAGTTCGACGACAGGAGCCAGGAGTGACCACGGACCCGGCCCGCGCCCTGCCCGGGCGGCGGCGCCTGCTTCAGGGCGCCGCGCTCGCCCTGCCCACCGCGCTGCTCGCCGGCGGCACCACCTCGGCACGCCCGATACCGCGCGCCGACTATCCGGGCGCGGACTGGGTGCCCGCGAGCAGAACCAACCGGACGGGCGCCGACCGCCCCGCCTCGCACCCGGTCACGCATGTGGTCATCCATGTCACGCAGACGACGTACTTCGGTACGCTCGGGATCTTCCAGAACCCGCTCCAGGACGTGTCCGCGCACTATCTGGTGCGCTCCGCGGACGGCCGTGTGGCGCAGTCCGTACGGGACCGGGACATCGCCTGGCACGCGGGCAGCTGGGCGTACAACGAGCGCAGCATCGGCATCGAGCACGAGGGCTGGGTGGATGAGCCGGAGTGGTTCACGGACGCGCTGTACGAGTCCTCCGCGGCGCTGACCGCGCATCTGTGCGCGGTCCACGAAATCCCGGTCGACCGTGAGCACATCATCGGGCACAACGAGGTGCCGGGCGCCACGCACACGGATCCCGGTCCGCTGTGGGACTGGGACCGGTACATGCGGCTGGTGCGAAAGGTGCCGTCGCCCGGCCCCCGCTGATTCCCGTCGGGTCCGCCGCCCGCGGCCTGTTGTCGGACCGCCCGCCCGGAGCGAGGATGGCGGCAGGCGGACCGGTACACCGTGGAGGCCGAGTTGAGCGATCCCTGGGTGGCCCTGGAGCCGGGCGCCGACCCGGCCGAGCGCACACGCGCCGTACGGCGTGCGCATGCGGCGTTCACGAACGCCGGGACGGTGCAGCACCCGGTGCGCCCGGTGGTGGCGGACTCCTGGCGGCGTTCGCTGCGCGCACGAGTGAGCCCCGAGTGCACGGCCGAAGTGGAACTGAGCGAAGGGGACCTGGCGGCGTACCGGGCGGAGCACCCGCTGGCCAGGGTGATGCCGCTGCTGCGGGAGCTGGTGTCCACGTATGCCGCGGACGGTGAGCACCTCCTGGCCGTCTGCGACGCACGCGGCCGGCTGCTCTGGGTCGAGGGCCACAGCCTGACCCGCCGGCGGGCCGGGCGGATGAACTTCGTGCCGGGCGCCCGCTGGGCCGAGTCCTCGATGGGCACCAACGCGCCGGGCACGGCGGTCGCAGTGGACCGTCCTGTGCAGGTCTTCGCGGCCGAGCACTTCAGCCGGCCCGTACAGCCGTGGACCTGTGCCGCCGCGCCCGTCCACGATCCGCGCACCGGCCGGCTGCTCGGCGCCGTCGACATCACCGGCGGCGATCCGCTGGCCCATCCGCACAGCCTCGCCTTCGTGCAGGCGGTCGCCCGCACCGCCGAGTCCCAGCTCGCCCTGGAACACGCACGGCAGCAGGCCGAAGCACTCCACCTGCACGCCCTCGGCCGTGACGAGGCACTCCTGGTGGCCTCCGGCCGCAAGATCCGGCTGAGCCGCCGGCACAGCGAGCTCCTGGTGCTCCTGGCCCGCCATCCGGAGGGCCGCACCGGCGACCAGCTACTGCTCTCGCTGTACGAGGAGGAGTGCATGTCCCCCGTCACACTGCGCGCGGAGCTCTCCCGGCTGCGCAGCGTCCTGGGCCCCGAACTGCTGCGCTCCAGGCCGTACCGCCTGGCCGCCCCGGTCGAGGCGGACTTCCTGCTGGTGGAGCGCAGGCTCGCCGCGGGCGCCGTGTCCGGTGCGATGGGCGCGTACGACGGCCCGCTGCTGCCTGCGTCCGGCGCCCCCGAGATCGTACGGCTGCGCGAACGCCTCGATCGCGGGCTGCGCGCCGCGCTGGTGGAGCGGGCGGATCCGCAGCTGCTGACCGACTGGGTGCGCAGCCCCTGGGGCGGCGAGGACCTCGACATCTGGCAGGCGCTGGCGCGGACGGGATCCGCGGCGGCGCGGGCGCGCGCCCGGGCCGAGGTGCAGGCGCTCGGCCAGGAGCGGTCCGCCGCAACGTGGTTGCAACCTCCCGGCCCCTAGTCTCCCCGGCAGTGCCGCCCGACCGCGGGCGGCCGGCAACCGGGAGGCCACCGAGATGACCCGTTATGCCGCACCGGGCAGCGAGGGCTCGATCGTCGACTACGCAGCGCGCTACGAGCACTTCATCGGCGGGGAGTACGTGAAACCCGCCCGCGGCCAGTACTTCGAGAACCCCAGCCCGGTCAACGGACAACCCTTCACCGAGGTTGCGCGGGGCACCGCCGAGGACGTCGAGCGCGCCCTCGACGCCGCGCACGCCGCGGCACCCGCGTGGGGCCGCACCTCCACCACCGAACGCGCCAACCTCCTGGGCAGGATCGCCGACCGGACCGAGCAGAACCTGGAGAGGCTCGCCGTCGCCGAGTCCTGGGAGAACGGCAAGCCGGTACGCGAGACACTGGCCGCCGACATCCCCCTCGCCGTCGACCATCTGCGCTACTTCGCCGGGGCGATCCGTGCGCAGGAGGGCTCGCTCAGCGAGATCGACGACGACACCATCGCCTACCACTTCCACGAGCCGCTGGGCGTCGTGGGGCAGATCATCCCCTGGAACTTCCCGATCCTGATGGCCGTCTGGAAGCTCGCCCCGGCGCTCGCGGCGGGCAACGCGGTCGTCCTCAAGCCGGCCGAGCAGACCCCGGCCTCCGTCCACTACTGGCTCTCGTTCATCGCCGATCTCCTGCCGCCGGGTGTCCTCAACATCGTCAACGGCTTCGGCGCCGAGGCCGGAAAGCCCCTGGCCTCCAGCCCGCGCGTCGCCAAGGTCGCCTTCACCGGCGAGACCACGACGGGGCGGCTGATCATGCAGTACGCCTCCGAGAACATCAAACCGGTCACGCTGGAGCTGGGCGGGAAGTCACCGAACATCTTCTTCGACGATGTCTTCGCGATCGACGACGCCTTCCGCGACAAGGCACTGGAAGGTTTCACGATGTTCGCGCTCAACCAGGGCGAGGTCTGCACCTGCCCCTCGCGCGCGCTCATCCAGCGCGGCCACTACAGCGAGTTCCTGGACGCGGCCCTCGCCCGCACCGAGCAGATCAGGACCGGGCACCCGCTCGACACGGACACGATGATCGGTGCCCAGGCCTCCAACGATCAGCTGGAGAAGATCCTCTCCTATCTGGACATCGGCCGGCGCGAGGGCGCGAAGGTCCTGACGGGCGGTCAGCGCATCGAGTACGACGGCGACATGGCGGGCGGCTACTACGTCCAGCCCACCGTCTTCGAGGGCGACAACCGGATGCGGATCTTCCAGGAGGAGATCTTCGGCCCGGTCGTCTCGGTCACGCCCTTCGGCGACTACGACGAGGCCATCAGCATCGCCAACGACACACTGTACGGCCTCGGCGCGGGCGTGTGGACCCGCGACAGCAACACCGCCTACCGCGCGGGCCGTTCCATCCAGGCGGGCCGGGTATGGGTGAACAACTACCACGCGTACCCGGCGCACGCGGCCTTCGGCGGCTACAAGCAGTCCGGGATCGGCCGGGAGAACCACAAGATGATGCTGGACCACTACCAGCAGACGAAGAACGTCCTGGTGTCGTACAGCCCGGACAGGCTCGGGTTCTTCTAGGGTCTCGAATCGGCTGCCCGGCGGCTCCGCTGCGTCCGCGGGGCCTGCGGGCACGAGGGCACGAGGGCACGAGGGCACGAGGGCACGAGGGCACCGGGGAGTGATCACCGGTGGCGGCAGTGTCCACGCACGCGCGGAACCTGCGGACGCATGAGGTAGGAAGACACCCGTGACCGAAGCGCCGCAGACCGCCACCCAGCACGTGTTCATCGCCCTCGCGCCGCCCGACGACGCAAAGCACGAGCTGGCGCATGCGCTGCGCCCGGTCTGCTCCGCGTATCCCGGTCTGCGCTGGAACCGCATCGAGGACTGGCACATCACGCTGGCCTTCCTGGGCGAACTGCCGGTGCAGGCCGTGCAGCGGCTCCGTGCCCCCCTCGCCGACCTGGCGGCCGCTCACCCCGCTCCCGAACTGGCACTGTTCGGGGGCGGGCACTTCGACGAGCGAGTGCTG
This sequence comes from Streptomyces lothianensis, assembly GCF_047779955.1. Classification (NCBI taxonomy): domain Bacteria; kingdom Bacillati; phylum Actinomycetota; class Actinomycetes; order Kitasatosporales; family Streptomycetaceae; genus Streptomyces; species Streptomyces lothianensis. The sequence goes on from NZ_JBLMKT010000072.1 coordinate 47,255, forward strand.
TGGAGCGGCGTCGAGGGTGATCTCGACCGGCTGCACGCGCTGGCCGATGCGGTACGGGTGAGGGTCAGGGACTGCGACGTAGCCTTCGCCGAACGTCCGCTGCGTCCCCACCTCACGCTGGCCCGTGCCCGCCGGAACGACAAGGCCTCCGTCACCGCGGCGGCCGCCCGCCTCGACGGGTTCACCGGACGTCCTTGGCAGGCCGAACGCCTCCATCTGGTCGGCAGCACGGTAAGAGGCCACTCGGGCCCGCGGCGCTATCAGGACATCGACGCATGGGCCCTCGTCACCGGTCCGGGGCGACCCGGTCCCCGCCCGCCACGGACCGCAGTGCGGGAGCATTCAGACGGTATGGGTCCCGCCGTGCCGCCGGTTCGGCCGCACGCGCCCTGAATCCGGTCGACCAGCCGCACACGGGTCGACCAGCCGCATACGAAGGGCGTCGGCTCGCGCTCGTCCCGCGCGCCCTCAGGCTCCTGCGAGGTGGTAGCGCACCTCGGTCACGTCGTCGATGTCCTTGATACGTGCCAGGAGCAACGGGACGTCGGACTGCCGCATCTTTCCGTCAAGTTCGACCACACCGTTGCGCACGGTGACCTTCACGGTGTCGCGGTCTGCCGGGAAGTACGCGGTGAGGATCTTGGTGACGATCTCCTCGCGGATCTGGGCGTCGTCCCGTATCAGGGCTGCGAGCAGCGCGTTCCTGTGCACCACTCCGACCAGGCGCCCAAAGTGGTCCGTGACCGGAAGGCGCTTGAGCCGGGAGAGGCACACCAGCCATGCGGCTTGCGCGACCGTCTGCCGGGGGAAGACCGTGACCGCAGGGGACGTCATCAGGCTTTCGGCGGTCTCGCCTCGGGCCTTGTCGTGGAGCCGCCGCTCCCGCAACCGTGCGAGCACTCCGGGGTGGTGGCCGGATGCCTCGATGGCCGCCTTGGCCAGCAGGTCGGACTCGGACACTACGCCGAGCACATGGTCCTCTGCGTCCACCACCGGCAGGCAGCCGATGTGATCCCGGGCGAGTGTCCGGGCGATGTCGAGGAACGGCATGTCTTCGGGCACGGACGCGGCCGGGACGTCCATGACCTCGCGGACCAGCAGAGGCTGCGGGCCCCCGCCGGTCTCCGAGGTGCCCGCGGCGGGCTCCGCGGGCGCCGCGGCGGATTCCGCCGGGGCGGCCTGCATGGGCTCGGCTGCCTGGGCGGGCGGCGGGGGAACGGCAACATGCTTCGCGGACACCGAGGCCACCGCTGCGATGTAGCGCGTCAGTTGGTCGCCCTGTGTTTCACCGGGCCTCGACGTCCGGCCCAGGGCCGTGCGGCGCGGCTCTGCTCCTGCCGAGAACCTCTCGCTCCCGTTCATGGTCTGCTCCTCGACTCGCCTCGCATCGGATCGGATGGTGTTGTGGGGGCATCGGTTGGTCCTGCGTGGACCAGGTGGAGCGGTGCGCCGCGCCGTGCGGCCTCGTCGAGCGCCCAATGCAGCGCCGCGTCCTGTTGTGCACTGTCGACACCGAAGACGACCGGCCGTTGTCCGATGGGCGTCATGTCTCCTCCGGTTGTGTGCCGAGGTGGGAACCGGCCGTCGGATGCGGCTGGCTCCCCTCTGTCTCGTGCTCAAGCTCCTCTGTCTCGTGCTCAACCTCCTCTGTCGCGTGCTCGGGCGCAGATCTCCTCGACGATGTGGCCCACCGTCGTCTCCTGCAGATGCCGGGCGAGGTCGGCCTCGCCGATCAAGCCGACCGGGCGTGGTGCAGGATCTCCCCCAGCTGCTCTCCTCCCGCGGGTCCTGCCATGGCTGCGCATGGACGGTGCATGCGCAGGTCGTGGGCTCGGCTCGGGTTCCGCGGTCAGAGGAAGGCCTCGGAAACCTGAACGGTCCGCACCGGGCGACGGGTACGCAGGGCGGCCACCGGCGCGAGGGCGGTCCTCGGATGCCGGGGCAGTGCATCGCCCGCCGTGCTGCGGTTCTCGGTCCACAGCCGCACCTCGGATGTGCGGACCCGGCATCGTCCCGTGGTCTCGCCCGTACGATTCATGGCGGTGCCGGCCGGCTCAGGAGCGGAGGGGGCGGCCGGACGGGGAGCGCAGGTCAAGCGGGCGGGGCCGGCGCGGCGGCCTGGGGCGGGGGCTGACCCGGGTCTGCTGCATGGTCCTCACCTTCCCTGAACGCCGGGCCTCGCCCGGTGGTCCGTCTCGTTCTTTCACCGTGCGGCCGCCGGCGCGCCGCTCCCAGTGCCGAGAGGGTCAACCGCCCGGGGCCGGTCGGCCCGTCGGAGTCGGGGACCGGCCGACCCCGCCGACGTGACCGTCCGGGCACCACCTGTCTGCCCGACCGAATCTCATGGCAGGCCGGACTGGTGCAGGAGGGCGGAAAGTGTTCTCCTGGATATGAGGAAGGGCCCGTGAGGACGCGGAGAAGCGGGATCACAACCCGTGCACCACGCAATCAGGATCCGCGAGAAGCGGATGGGTTCTTCCTCGCTCGTATGCGCCCGGTTCCACGGCCGTCCGGCCCCTTGGTCTCAGACGGACGTCCCGCTTCCGTAGGGCGCGTACAGATCGAGCAGGCGGGTGCGGGTGGCGTGCAGTCGGTGGGCGAGGACCTGTCCGACCCAGCGGGTGATCTCCTCCGCCAGCGCCGTGTCGTCCCGGCACATCTTCCGGACCGTCTCCGCATCGAACTCCCACGCGTGCACCGGGCTCGCCGCCGTGGCGCCCAGGTGCCACACATGGGGCGACAACAGCCAGGACCAGCCGATGAGTTCATCGACGCCGAGTGTCTCGATCACCGCCGCCCGGCGCCCGGGGACGCTCTGGTCGAGGGCGACCGTTCCGGACCTGAGCACCCAGAAGCGATCGGCTCTGCCGCCCTCGTTGAACAGGCGGGTGCCCTTCGGGAAGCTCACCTGCCGCGCGACGGCCATCAGCTCGTCCCGGTGACCGGCCGAGAGGACCTGGGCCATCCGCGGTGCCGGAGTGGTGATCATGACGGCCCTCCTCACACGGCGGTCGATGCCGGCCGCCGGACTCGGCGGTTGGTATGCGCCGCCGGGTACGTGGTCTCGTCCCAGGTTCCCACCGCCGCCCGCTGCCCGCTGCCGGGGGGTGCTGTCCGGTACCAGGTGGGGACCGACCGGCCCAAGCGCGCCGGCGGCGCGCTGCCCGAGCCTGATGGTGTCCCGCACCACCAGGACCGGAAAGAAGGACGCGCCATGAAGGCACTCGTCTTCCAGGAGCCCGGGAAGATCTCCTGGCAGGAGGTCCCGGACCCATCGATCAAGGACGCCGGCGACGTGATCGTCCGCGTCGACGCCGTCACCGTCTGCGGCACCGATCTGCACATCGTCAGGGGTGACGTACCCGATGTCTCCCCCGGCCGGGTGCTCGGCCACGAGGCCCTCGGCACCGTCGTCGAGACAGGTGGCGATGTCCGCACCGTCCGACCCGGCGACCGCGCCCTGATCTCCTGTATCTCCGCCTGCGGCCGCTGCCGCTTCTGCCGAGAGGGGCACTACGGCCAGTGCCGCGGTGGCGGTGGCTGGGTGCTGGGCCACACCATCGACGGGACCCAGGCCGAATACGTCCGCGTTCCCTTCGCCGACCTGTCCGTCCACCCGCTGCCCAACTCCCTGTCCGACCACGCCGCCGTGCTGCTGGCCGACATCTTCCCGACCGCGTACGAGGTCGGCGTGCTGAACGGCAACGTGCGCCCGGGCGACACGGTCGTCGTGGTCGGCGCGGGACCCATCGGCCTCGCCACCGTCGCCACGGCGCGGCTCTACAGCCCCTCACGGATCATCGCCGTCGACCTCGCCGAGACCCGTCTGGCCGCCGCACGTGAGCTCGGCGCCGACGCCACCGTCGGTGCGCGGGAGGAGCCCGAGAACCTGGTCGCGGACCTCACCGACGGGCTCGGGGCGGACGTGGTCATCGAGGCCGTCGGTGTGCCCGAGGCGTTCGAGATGTGCACGCGCGTGGTCCGGCCGGGCGGCCGGGTGGCGAACGTCGGCGTGCACGGCAAGCCCTCCCTCCTCCACCTCGAGGACCTGTGGATCAAGGATGTCACCATCACGACAGGACTCGTCGACACGTACTCCACACCCATGCTGCTGCGCCAGCTGGCCGCGGGCCGCCTGCCCGGAGCCGAGCTGGTCACGCACAGCTTCGAACTGGACCAGATGGAGGAGGCCTACGACGTCTTCTCCCGAGCCGGCGACACCGGCGCGCTCAAGGTCGTGCTCGGCAGTCCGCCGCACGACACCCTGGCCGTGCCGCCGCAGGGGCAGTGAGCACTGTGAAGGGAGTGAGCGCCATGAAGAGGACGCCGTCTTCCGCACCACACCCGTCCGGCGAGACGGCCGTGGACGGCGACGGGACCACGACCGGCGGCGGGACCACGACCGGCGGGAATGCCGGACGCACCGACCTCGGCCGCCGGGTGGCCGCCCGCCGTGAAGCGCTCGGGCTGAGCCGTGAGGAGCTGGCCCGGCGCTGCGGCGCCGACAGCAACTACATCGCCTACGTCGAGGAGCATGCGGCGCGCCCTGCCATCGGAACGCTCGTGCGGCTGTCCGACGCTCTCGGCATCACGGTCGACGCCCTGTCCGGCGCCGGCACCGACCGCGTCCCCGGCCGGGCCCCGGCCCGGCGCGACAGCGCGCTCGTACCGCTGAGCGAAGCCGAATGCCGACGGCTGCTCGACACGTACGGCGTGGGGCGCCTGGCCACCTTCACCGCGGAGGGGCCCGCGGTGTTTCCCGTGAACTATTTCGTGGCGGGCGGCGACATCGCCTTCCGCACCGGCGCGGACACGGTCGCCACGAAGGCCGTGGGCACGGAGGTGGCGTTCGAGATCGACAGCATCGACGACGTGACCGCCACGGGCTGGAGTGTGCTGGTCGTCGGCGCGCTGCAGGCGGTCACCGACCCGGACCGGATCCGTCACCTACGCTCCGCGGCCCGCTCCGAGCCTTGGGCCGGCGGCCCGCGCACCCATTGGATGACGCTTACTCCGGTCCGCATCAGCGGGCGGCGAGTGGCACCCGACGCGTAGCGTCCGGCTGCCGAGTCGCGTAGCGGGCCGCTGCCGAGTCCGGCGGACCGACGGGACGCGACGAGTCCGGCGGACCGACAGACCGGCGGACCGACGGGCCACGCGGGCCACGCGGGCCACGCGGGCCACGGCGCCCGTCGGCCGGACAGGTCTTCACGTCACATCGGGCCGCAGCGGAACACGCCACTCCAGCACCGTGCCATGGGCCGGTGCCGCCAGGCCGCCGACCGACAGGGATCCTCCCAGGCGTTCGGCGCGCTCGGTCAGGTTCCGCAGTCCGCTCCGAGTGCCTTCCGCCGCGATGCCCACTCCGTCGTCGCCGACCGTCACCGTCAGGACTCCGTCGTCGGCGACGACCGCCACGTCCGCCCGGTGGGCGCGGGCGTGCCGGGCGACGTTGCTGAGCGCCTCGCCGACGACCGCGGTGACCTCCTCGCGCACGTCGGCCGGCACATCCGTGTCGAGCAGACCCTCCATCCGGAGCGAGGGCGCGAATCCGAGCGTCGGCGCGACAGCGTCCACCGCCTTGACGATCCGGCTCCGCAGCTTCGCCGCCTCCGCGGGGGACGCGTGCTCCCGCAGGCCGAAGATGGTCGAGCGAATGATCTTGATCGTGGCGTCCAGTTCGTCGATGGCACGGGTCAGGCGGGCCGTCGCCTCCGGATGCTCGACGAACCGCCGGGCGCTCTGCAACGTCATGCCGGTGGCGAACAGGCGCTGGATCGCCAGGTCGTGCAGGTCCCGGGCGATCCGGTCCCGGTCCTCCAGCTGGCTGACCTGCTCGGCGTCCCGCCTTCGCTCGGCCAGTTCGAGGGCCAGGGCGGCCTGGGCCGCGAAGGCGGGCAGCTCGTCGCTCTCGACGCGGGTGAACGGAGCGCGTCCGCGGGTTCTGGCGAGGGTCAGTACACCGGTCAGACGCTCCTTGGTACCGACCGTGACGGCCACCGCCGGACCGAAGCCCCGCCATCGCTCGGGCTGGACCGTGAACCGCTCGTCCCCTTCCACATCGACCACGGCCACCAGACCGTCCTCACGGAGCGCCTCCGCTGCCAGAGTGCCCTCGGTACTCGGCAGTACGACACCGCGATGCCGCTCGGCACCGACACCGCGTGCCAGCGAACCGCGCAGCTCCTGCTGCGCTCCGACCAGGTAGAAGGCGCCCAGGTCCGCGTCCAGGATGTCCACGGCCCTCTCGAGGAGGCCGTCGAGCACCTCGGCCTCGGGTGTGCCGGACAGCAGGGCGCTGGTGAGGTCGGAGCTGGCGGTCAGCCACAGCTGACGGCGTCGGCTCTCCTCGTACAGCCGCGCGTTCTCCACGGCGATGCCGGCCGCGACGGCCAGCGTCGTCACCATGGCCTCGTCCTCGGCGTCGAAAGCCGCTCCACCCCGCTTCTCGGTGAGGTAGAGGTTGCCGAACACCTCGTCCCGGACCCGGATCGGTACTCCGAGGAAGGAGTGCATCGGCGGGTGATGGGGCGGGAAACCGTGTGACGCGGGGTGCTCCGACAGCTCTTCCAGCCGCAGCGGCCGCGGATTGCGGATCAGTTCGCCCAGCAGGCCGCGGCCCGAGGGCAGATCGCCGATCCGCGCTCGTACATCGTCGTCGATGCCGATCGGGACGAACTCGGAGAGCTTCCCGTCCTCACCGACGACCCCCAGGGCACCGTACTCGGCGTCGACGAGAGCGACCGCCGCCTCCACGACCTCCCGCAGCACCTGTGGAAGGTCGAGCGCCCGGCCGACGGACATGACGGCTTCGAGGAGCCCGTTGAGCCGGTCGCGCGTGCCGCGGACTTCAGCGATGCGGATCTGGAGTTCCTCGAGCAGCTCGTCGAGCTTCAGCTTCGGCAGCCGCCCGTCACCGGGGCCGCCGATGTCGGCTTGCCCCATCGCATTCTCCGGCGGGTTCAATCGAGACCTCCGGCGGGTTCGGCCGCGCCCACCGCGTCCGGTCGCCCGCTTCAACGATAGCGCCGAAGCATGGTCCGCTCCTTGTGAACCGGTCCTCTGAAGGCCGTACGGATGAGCCGTGCGGTGCCGAATCCCGCGATGGAGCAGGCGGGCGCGGAGCCCGCCGCCCGGCTCACAGCCGGAACCAGCGCTCCTGCCCCGGCTCCACCGCATACCGCCGTTCCTCCGGCAGCACGACGGTCAGGGCGTCCCTCGCGGACGCGGGCACGCGCACGGACAGGCGGCCCGGCAGCATGCGGACGCGGACTCCGCGGTGGCCGAGGAGGCGCAGGGTGAAGGTGGAGCGGGGGATCTCCGTCAGCGGCACCGGGGTGACCCACAGTCCGTCGGGACCGGCCTCCAGGCCCGTGATCCCGCGCTCTACCAGGTCGACGGTGCCTGCCATGGCGCCCAGGTGGATCCCCTCACCGGTCGTTCCGCCCTGGATGTCGGCGACGTCGGAGAGCAGCGCCTGCTCGCAGTGGTGCCAGGCCTCGGGGCCTTGCAACCGGGCCAGTACCCAGCCGTGGACGAGGCTGCTGAGGGTGGAGCCGTGGCTGGTGCGCCGCAGATGGTACGAGACGGTGGCGCGCCAGATCTCGTCGTCGAGGCGGTAGCCGAGCCTGCCGAACAGGTCGCGCAGTTCGGCAGGCCGGAAGAGGTAGCCGAGCATCAGGACGTCGGCCTGCTTGGACGCCTGGTACCGGTTGACCGTGTCGCCCTCGGCCTCCAGGATCCGGTCGAGGCGCCGGATGTCGTCGTATCGCGCCCGGTACGCCTCCCAGTCGAGCTCCTGGAGGTCTCCGTAGCCCTCGAACTGGCTCACCACGCCCCGGTGGAACGGCACGTGGAGGCGTCTGGAGACCTCCTCCCACCGGGAGAGTTCCCGGTCGGTCAGCGAAAGGCGCTCACCCAGTTCGGCCCGCCGGGCCGCGGGCAGGTCGCCGAGCAGGTCGAGGCCGCGGGCCAGGACCCAGGCAGCGGACACGTTGGTGTAGGCGTTGTCGTCGATGCCGGGCTCCGCGGCGTCCGGATAGGCGTCGTGGTACTCGTCCGGTCCGACGACTCCGCGGATCCGGTAGCGGCCGAGGGTGCGGTCGAAGACAGCGGCTCCGGCCCAGAAGCGGGCGATCTCGAGGAGCATCTCGGCTCCCGCGGAGTGCAGGAACTCCCGGTCGCCGGAAGCCTGCGCGTACTTCCATACGTTGTACGCGACCGCGGTGCCCACATGGTGCTGGAGCCGTGAATGGTCGGGCAGCCAGCGACCGGAGCGGGGGTTGAGGTGCCGCTCCTGGGTCTCCTCCCGGCCCGAACTCGCGCTCTGCCACGGGTACATGGCGCCGCTGTGACCGCTGCGCCGGGCCGCCTCGCGGGCGGCGGGCAGACGTCGGCTCCGGTACAGGAGCAGGGATTTGGCCACCTCGGGGAAGTGGAGACCGAGGTAGGGCAGGACGAACAACTCGTCCCAGAAGACATGGCCCCGGTACGCCTCGCCGTGCAGCCCACGGGCCGGTACGCCCACGTCGAGCGCGGCAGTGTGCGGGGACAGCGTCTGCAGCACATGGAAGAGGTGCAGCCGCAGGATGTTGCCGACGGCCCCCGGCACGTACAACTCACCCTGCTGCCACAGGCGTTGCCAGGCCGCCTCGTGTGCCGCCCGCAGCACCGGGAACGGTCCCGCCTGCGCGATGGAGTCCAGGGCGGTGGTCAGCGGATCGGCTTCGGGCCTGTCGGTGGAGGCGTGCAGGGCCAGCGTCTTCACGATGCGGACGGAGCGGCGCGGTTCGACCGGAAGGCGGTAGGTCTGAACGATCGTGGACTGTGCGGTCGTGGACTGCGTGGAGCTCTCGTCGGCGGCGAACGCCGGTTCGGTGGCCGTACGGACAGCCAGTGCGATCCGGATGTCCGATTCGGCCGTACGGCAGGAGAGCCAGGCGACACCGCCGGGGGCGAACCCGGTCCGGTGCCGGGTCAGGTGGTGTCCCTCCAGGTTGCGGTAACGCTCGACACCGGCGTTGGTCACCGCGCCGTCGAGGACGGACCGCACTTCGACGGCCCCGGTCCAGCCGTAGACACGCAGGGTGGTGCACTGGGCGGCGAGGCGCGGGTCGGCCATGTGCACCAGCCGGACGTGGCTCACCCGCAGACTGCGCCCTTCGCCGAGCCGGAAGTACAGGGTCCGGGTGAGCACTCCCGTACGCAGGTCGAGGTGCACGTCATGGTGGTGCAACTCGGTGGAGTCGGGGGTGAGCCAGTCGCCGGGCGGGCGGTCGTCGGGCAGGCAGCGGTAGCGCAGCAGCGTCCAGTTCGGCAGGTTGACGAGGTCCTCGTTGGTCACCTGGACGCCCGCCACGGCGGAGGTGCGCCGGTCGTAGCAGCCGGCGAGATAGGTGCCCGGATAGTGAGTGGCGTCGGCCGTGCACTCGGGGGCGCTGCCGCGGGTGGCGAAGCGGCCGTTGCCGAGCGTGCAGAGCGATTCGAGCAGCCGCTCGCGCCCGGGGACGTACCCGTCGTACCGCCAGCTCCAGCTCGGGCCCGACCTCATACACGCACCCCCCAGACCCGGCGGACCACGGTGATCAGGTCGGAGAGGACCAGGTCGGCGCCTTGTTCGCGGAGGCGGGGCGCGGCGCGGCCGTCCGGTGTGCGGTCGAGGCCCAGGACGAGGGCGAAGCCACCGCGGCGTGCGGCACGGACGCCTGCCTCGGCGTCCTCGACGACGGCGGTGTCGTCGGGGCGGGCGCCGAGGAGGCCGGCAGCGTGCAGGAAGAGGGCCGGGTCGGGCTTGCCGGGGAGCCGGAGCCGGGCGGCGTCCGTACCGTCCACGACCGCGGCGAGCAGCCGGTCGAGTCCCCGCGCCTGCAACAGGGGGCGGGCGTGGCGTGAGGCCGACACGGCGGCGCAGGCGACACCGGCGCGGCGCAGGGCTTCGAGGGCCGGCGCGGTGTCCGGGTACACCGGTACACCGCCGTCTTCGACGAGTGCTCCGAAGAGCTGGTCCTTGCGGGCGGCGACCGCCCGGACGGTGTCGCAGCCGGGTGGGTCCTCGGGTGTTCCGGAGGGAAGGTGCAGCCCACGGGAGGTCAGGAACGCCTCTGCGCCGTCGTGGCGGGGACGGCCGTCGACGTGCCGCCGGTATTCGGCGTCGGAGTCGAAGGGGGCTTGGCTCCGGCCGTCCTCGGACCAGGCGGCGAGACACGGATCGAAGGCTTCCTTCCACGCGCGGGCGTGGAGCGCGGCGGAGTCGAGGAGGACGCCGTCGGTGTCGAGCACCAAGGCGCCCGGAAGGGGTCCGGGCTGCGGTGCCTGGGGCCTGGCCGACCCGCTCACGGCCGAGAACCGGCATCCGTGTGCTGTGGTGATCCGGACTCCGTCATGGCCCTCTCCTCGCGGCGGGAACGGACGGCCGCAGGCCCATCGCGGTGGCAGCTCCTCGGGGCGGCGGCTCTTCCTTCCGGCGCCGGACCGGGGCGGTCCGCCTCCTGGGGCCGACAAGCTGGTAGGAGCCGTCCGGGTCGCCCATGCCTGCGAGTCTCACGATAGTCCGTTCCGCAGAATGCCGAGGAGCTTGCGGTACTCCTCGCCGTCGATCTCGCCGCGCGCGAGCCGCTCCCCCAGGATCTTCTCGGCCGGGGCAGAGGCGGGGGCGGAGTCGGAGTCGGAGTCGGAGGAAGTATCCGGGCCCGACGCCGGGCCCGACGCCCCCGACCCGCCGGGCCGGCGCGCAGGCCGGTCCGCGGCGCGGTCGAGCGAGCGGAAGAGCAACACCACCGCGATGATCAGAAGAACCCAGAACAGCACCATGCCGGCCGACATCGCGAACCAGCCCCACCCGTTCATGCCGTCGCCGTACCAGAACATCATGACCGCTCACGCTCCCGACATCGGGCGAACACCACCCTGGCGCCGTGGCGCCAGGCGGTTCCACCACTCCACGGTGCCCGACGCAGAAGGCCCCGCACAGGGCCGATCGGTCCCCACCTGAGCCACTCGGGGCGTGGGCTCCCGGCCTGCCACCAGGGGGTGCACCGCGGCGCTGGGTTCACCGCGCAGCAATGCGCACCGAGTTGGATATCGTGGCAGGCAAGTACGCAATCGGGTGCAATCACGTGCATCTGACCGGTTCGTCGGCTGGGCGCGCAGGTTCCGGCCCGCACCCACTCCGGGGGTTTCGTGTGTTGGATGGTCTGGCCGGTGGGCCGAAGCGTGCCGTGCTGCCCGTGCGGCTGCGCGGTGCGCTCGGGGTGATCGCGGGGTGTGCGGCGGCCGTCGTCGCCGTGGTCGGGATGGTGTACGCGGGCCATCGTGCGCCAGGACGGGTGGACCGTTGGTTCGTTGCCCCGACCGCGGACGCGGTACGGCCGCCGTGGCGCTGGGTCGCCGTCGGTGTGGACTTTCTCGGGGATCCGGCCGGGGCGGTCGCGCTGGTGGCGCTCGCCGTGGCGGGCCTTGTGCTGCTGCGGGATCCTCGGGCGGCTGTGTTCGTCGTGGCCGCGACGGGTGCGACCGTGGCTACGGTGGTCGTGGTCAAGCCCCTGGTCGCACGCACGATTCACGGCGAGGGCAATCTGTCGTATCCGAGCGGGCACACCGCCTTCCTCACCGCCTTCGCCCTCGTCCTGGCCCTCCTGTTGGCCGGGCGGCTCGGGCTCGGCCGGACGGCCGGGACGCTGCTCGTACTGGCCGCGTCCCTGGCCGCCGGTCTCTCGATGGGCTGGGCCCAGGTCGCCATCAGCGCGCACTATCCGACCGATGCGCTCGGCGGCTGGTGCACCGCGCTCGTGGTGGTGCCGGGCACCGGGTGGCTGGTGGACCGGACCGCACGCGGCGCGGAGGTCACGCGGTGCGCCGGAACACCGGTTTGACGGGGCGTCCGCCGAGCCACGGCCCGGGGTCCTCGGCGTCGAGTGCCTTGCGGTACACCGCACAGGCACGGCCCACCACGTCCACGGTGTGCCTGATGTCCTGCTCGGTGAGCGCGCTGCTGACCACGAACGACGGCGCGAGTACACCGCCTGCGAGCAGTTCGCGCAGGAACAGGGTGCGGTACTCCTGCGAGGGCCGGCCGTCCGGGCCGAGGGTCGCGAAGACCAGGTTGCTGGCCCTGCCCCGTACCACCACGTGCTCGGCGACACCCGTGCTCGCCGCCACATCGCGGACGCCGGTCGCCAACTGCTCGCCTAGGGCGTGCAGTTGCCCGGTGACGCCCTCCTCGGCATAGGTGGACTGCACGGCCATCGCCGCGGCGAGCGCGTGGGTCTCCGCGCCGTGCGTGGTGGAAAGGAGGAACACCCGCTCTTCGGTGTGGCGCAGCCCGCCCCGCTCCATCAGCTCGCGTCGTCCGGCGAGCGCGGAGACCGCGAAGCCGTTGCCGAGCGCCTTGCCGAAGGTGGAGAGGTCGGGGACGACCCCGTAGAGGCCCTGGGCGCCCGCCTCGGACCAGCGCAGGCCGGTGATCATCTCGTCGAGCACGAGGAGGCAGCCGTGCCGGTGGGCGAGGTCGCGCAGGGCTTCCAGATAGCCCGGTGGCGGCTCGGTCTGCGTGGCGGCTTCGAGGATCAGGCAGGCGATCTCGCCCTCGTGCCGGGCGAGCAGGTCTTCGGTGGCGGCGAGGTCCCCGTACGGGAAGGTGACGGTGAGGCCGGAGGGCGGAATTCCGGCGGACATGGGTGTGGTGGTGATGAACCAGTCGTCGGTGGAGAAGAACGGCTGGTCGGCGCAGAGCGCCACCCGCGGGCGTCCGGTGACGGCGCGCGCGAGGCGGACCGCGGCGGTGGTCGCGTCCGAGCCGTTCTTCGCGAACTTCACCATCTCGGCGGTCTCGACGGTGGCCAGGAAGCGCTCCGCGGCTTCGAGTTCGATGACCGAGGGGCGGACGAAGTTGCTGCCGCGGTCGAGCTCGCGGCGTACCGCCTCGGTGACTCGCGGGTGGGCATGGCCGAGGCTGACCGAGCGCAGCCCGGAGCCGTATTCGATGTAGCGGTTGCCGTCGATGTCCCAGACGTGGGCACCGCGGCCGTGGCTGATGACGGGCGCGAGGTCTTCGGGGTACTGGTCGTCGCCCTTGGCGTAGGTGTGGGCGCCGCCGGGGATCAGGCTGTGCAGACGTTCGTTGGCCCGGCGTGAGCGGGGCAGCCGGAAGTCTTCGGTGTCCACTTCAGGTCTCCTGGTGCTTCAGCGCTTCGGCGAGACCCGGCGCCTCACGGTCGCGCCGGGACATCGCGGTGGGGGGCAGTGGCCACAAGATGGCGAGTTCCGGGTCGTCGAAGGCGATCGTCACGTCCTCGGCGGGGTCGTGCGGCCGGTCGATCCGGTAGGAGGTGTCGGCGGTCTCGGTCAGCGCCTGGAAGCCATGCGCGCAGCCCGCCGGGATGTACAGGCTCGTCTGTCTCTCGCCGGACAGTTCGAAGGTGGCCAGGCCGAGGTACGTGGGCGACTGGGGGCGCAGGTCCACGACGACGTCGAAGATCCGCCCGTACGAGCAGCGCACCAGCTTGGCCTCGCCGGCGCCGGAGCGCAGGTGCAGGCCGCGCACGACGCCGCGTACCGAGCGCGAGAGGCTGTCCTGGACGAAGGCGTCGGGGTCGATGCCCGCCGAACGGGCCGCCTCGGCGTCGAACGTACGGCAGAAGAAGCCGCGCTCGTCGGCGAACGGGGTCGGCTCGAAGAGGAACGCGCCGGATATCTCCGGGACTTCGGACACTCTCATCAGGGCTCCCGGTGCGAGGGGGAAGGTGCGGGGAACAGGCCGGCGGTGAGCAGGCCGGTGGGGAACAGGTCGGCGGTCAACCGGTCGAACTGGCCGCTCAGTTGCCTGTCGATGTCGCGGTTTCGTTCCGAGAGCAGCTCCCGCACCTGTTCGGACTGCTTCTCAAGCATGCGGAACTGCTCGATGAGCCGGTCGGCGTCGATCTCGCGCGCCGGGTGGGTGTACGCGCCGAGTCCCATCCCCTCCATGAGGATCTCGCTCTTGGCGGCGTATCCGATGGCGAGCGTGGGGGTCCCGGTCCGCAGGGCGCAGATCAGGTTGTGGTAGCGCGTCGCCACCACCGTGTCGGCGGCCGCGGTCTCGGCCATCAGGTCGGCGAGCGAGGTGACTTCGGCGGCGCTGACCAGCGGCGAGTCCACCGCGCGGATGACCGCCTCGGCCACCGGAGTATCGCAGGTGTCCCCGGTGAGCAGCCGTACCCGCCTGCCCTCGTCGGCCAGGGCGCGTACGAAGCGGGTGGCCTCCTCCAGGTAGCGGCGGCGGATCGCCTCGCCGCGCGCCCGCTCGTCATTGTTGCCGTGGAAGTCCATGACGCCCACGCAGACCTGGCCGCGCGCGCCCGTGCTCCCGGTGGGGGCGGGCAGCGCGAAGGCGAGGTCCGGGTGGACCGGGTCCCGCGTGGTGTCCACGCCCATCGCCGCGATCACCGCGCGGGAGTGTTCGTCACGGTACGAGCGGTACGCGGCGAGCCGCGCCGACCAGCGCACCAGGGCCCGGGTCGGTCGCCCGGCGATGGTGTCCGCGCCGACGCCGACGAGGGCGACGCGGGTCCGCAGCAGCTTCCCGCTCGCGCACAGCAGGAACAAGGAGTACGGGAAGCCCCAGGGCCGCAGCGGCAGGGTCGCCTCCAGGACGCCCATGCCGGGCACGATCACCACGTCATGGCGGCGCACCCAGGCGGCGGTGCGCACGGCGTCGGCCAGCTTGCCGAACGCCTTGCCCAGGAGGGCGCCCGCGCGGGAGGCGGTCCGGTATTCGTCGCGGTACCAGTGCAGGCGCCGCGCGGGAATCCCGAACCGTCGGGTGACCGTGCGCGGGCCGCCGCACATCGCGTCCACCACCGCCTCGGGGTGCTGGGTGCGCAGATATCCGAGTACGGCCTCCAGGGAGCCGTCGTTGCCGACGTTCCCGGAGCCGAGCAGCCCGAACACACCCACGCGCACAGGCGTCACGCCTGCCGCCCTTCGCGGCCGGCGACCAGGTCGTCCAGGCGCAGTGTGAGCGCGGCCGGGTCGACGGGGGCGCGGTCCTCGACCCGCTCCCCCGCGCCGGGCCGGGCCCGGCTGGTCAGCCAGGCGGCGAGGTGGCGGTGGCAGGCGCGCCGCTCGGCCACGCTGAGCGGCGCGCGCCTGAGCGCGGACATGAAGCCCCATACGTACTCGGCGAGCAGCCGTGGCGTGGGGTGCAGGAGTCCGGCGCGGCGCGGGTCGAGGTTGATGCAGCGGGAGCGCTTGGAGGGGTTGGCGCGTTCGGCTCGCGTGGGGTGGTCGCGGCGGAAGTAGAGGATGTCGGGGACCTGGTGGAAGGGTCCGTGCAGGCCGATCTCGGTCACGAAGGTGCGGTCGGCGTGGTGGTAACTGTCCATCGGCTTCACGCGCCGCAGCACGTCGGCGCGCATGACGCCGTAGAAGTCGTCGCCGCCGGGCTCGAACAGGAGGCTGCGGAAGCGTTCCGGAACGCGGGGCGAGTCGGTGGCGAGGCCGTATTCGTAGGGCACCTTGACCGTGCCGTCGGCGTCGATGACCGCCTGTCCGCTGTGCGCGAGGACGATGTCCGGGCGTGCGTCGAGTGCTTCGACACAGCGGCCGATCAGGTCGCGGGCGTACAGGTCGTCGTGCGAGGCCCATTTGAAGAGTTCGCCGCGGCATTCGGTGAACACGTAGTTGTGGTTGGGTGAGGCGCCTATGTTGCGGGGCAGCCGTATGTAGCGGATTCGGGAGTCCTGGGCGGCGTATTTGCGGCAGATCTCCTCGGTGCCGTCCGTGGAGGCGTTGTCGGAGACGACCAGCTCGAAGTCCTCGTAGGTCTGGCCCAGCAGGGCGTCGAACGATTCGGCGAGGTACTCCTCGCCGTTGTACACGGGAAGGCCGATGCTGAGCCGGGGTTGAGCCGTCATGACGTCCTCACTTCGTACCAGGGGGGTTGGTGGTGCCGTGCTCTCGGGGATGGGAGCGGTGGTGTTCGCGTGCGGCGGCTCTCAGGTGCAGCCACCAGACGGCGGAGGCGCAGACCGTGGCGGCGGCCACGCCCCACGCCGATCCCTCGGTGCCGCCGAGGGCCGCGCCGCCCAGTCCGCCGCCGACGTAGCAGGTGGAGGCGAAGAGCTGGCAGCGCAGGCTGCGCCGGGCCGCGGCCAGCGCGCGCAGCCCGGCGGCCGCGCCGACGCCGAGGCCGGATCCGGCGACGCCGAGCGTGGCGGGCACGATCAGTTGCGATGCGCCGTGCCAGACCTCGCCGAGGACGAGTTCCCCGGCCCCGTCCGGCAGCAGGAGCAGCGCACCGCCCCACAGGAGCGCGGTGCCGGCGAGGCCGGCGCCGAGCAGGAAGCAGAAGCGGGTGAGGCGGTGCGGGGCCTGTCGCAGGACGCGTGCGGCTTCCGCGACGGTGACCAGGGAGAGGCCCATCAGGATGGCGAGGAAAGGGCCGAGCAGGAGTTCCGCGCCGCGGATCACGCCGACCGCGCTGACCCCGACGATCGCTCCCAGCCCGTAGGCCCGCAGTTGGCCGGCCCCGCTGACGCCGACGTTCTCGACGAGGTACCGGTAGCCGAGGTCGCGCTGCTCTCGCAGCCAGCCGCGGGTACCGGTCAGATGCGGCCGGATGCCGGACTGGAAGCAGCCGTACGCGGCGGCCACGGCGGCGGCCGCACCCCAGGCGCACACGAAGGCGGTCACGGTGTCGACGCGGGCGGCGACCGCCATCGCCGGGATGAGCGTGAGGCTGGCGAGGACGTCGTTGACGAAGGCCTTCCGGCCGGTGCCCGCGGCGAAGAACGAGAACCGCCAGGCGTCCTGCAGCAGCAGGGCGGGCAGGACGACACCGAGCGCGGCGAAGGCCGGGCCGACCAGGCCGCCGAGTGCGAGGCCGCCCGCCACGAAGGCCAGGCCGATCGCCGCGCCCACGTTCACGGCCGTACCCGTGGAGCGGGCGGCCGCCGCGCGCCAGGAAGCCGTCGGCACCCCGCTGAAGCGCACCATGAGCGGATCGGTGGCGAGACCGCGGGAGATGCTGAGCAGCACGCCGTACGTCACCCAGGCGAGGCTGAACACGCCGAAGGCGGCGAGGCCGAGGGAGCGGGCCACGAAGATGCCGACGACGAAGTTGTTCATGCTGCAGACCGCCTGGTCGGCGAGGCCCCAGGACAGGCGGCCGATGACGGCCTTCCTGGCGTTGGACGGTCGCGCCCGGCCCGGCGCGTCCGCCGCCTTCGTCTGCTCCCGCTCGGCGGTCATCGCGCTCACGCCTTGATCAGTCCGGCGCCGCCCAGGGCGGCGGCCGCTTCGGCGAGGGTGTCGAAGGAAAGCCCGGAGCGTTCGGCGATGTCGAGGAGGCTGTGCTCGCCGTCGGCGAGGTTGAGCACCCAGAGCATCGCCATCTGCGCCTGCTGTGCGTCGCTGCGTCCGCCGAGGGATGCGTACAGGCCCCTTCTGCCCAGCTGTGGTTCGCCGTAGGGGCTGAGGTTGGTGTAGTACCGGTTGCGGTCGAGTACGGCGAAGGCCTCACGGCAGACGGCCAGGGTGTCCGCCATCGCCTCCGGGCAGACGAAGTCGGGGTTGTCGGCGGAGGTGTGGTACTCGGGATAGCCGGCGTACGGGGTGCGGGTGAGGGAACCGACGCCGAGGTCGAAGCCGGGCGAGCAGAACTGGCGCTCGTCGTAGCCGTAGGGGGTGAACTCCCTGATGCTGTGCGGGCGCCCGGAGGTGTCGAGGACATGCCGCAGGACGCGGTCGATCTCCGCGTCGCCGCGTCGGCTCCGCTTGTACGTGAGTTCGCCCCGGTCACCGGCGCAGGCGAGGACGAGCCCGTGCCTGACCCGGTGCACGCGCTCCGCGTTGCGGGCGAGCCAGGTGATCGCGCCTATGGTGCCGGGAGCGAACAGGAACCGGTACGTGTAGTACGGCGGCTGCGCCTGCTCCCGGGCCTGTTCGGCGAGCGCGCGGGCCAGGAAGACGGCCACGGCGATGCCGGCCAGGTTGTCGTTGGCCAGGGACGGGTGGCAGACATGGCAGGAGACGATCACCTCCTCGGGCACCTGGCCCTCGATCACATGCTCGGCGTAGGTGAGGTGGCCGTCCGCGAGAGTGGAGTCGATCCGGACCTCGTAGTCGCCGTCCTCCAGCGCGTCGAGGGCGTTCTGGGCCAGGCAGAACCCCCAGGTCTCGGCGTAGTAGCTGGTGCGGTACGGCACCCAGTCAGGGTGTTCGGGCAGGGTGTGCAGATGCTCGCACAGCTCGGACAGGGGCAGGGTGGCCGAGACGGGCACGCTGTAACCGAGCACGTGCAGGCTGGAATCAGCGAAGTCGACGACGCGGCGGCCGTCCGGGGCGGTGATGTGGGCCTCGCGGATGTTCCACTCCTTGGGCACCGTCCAGTCGAGCACCCGGGTGCCCGTCGGCACCTCGTGCACGCGCAGCGGGAGGTACTCGCCGATGATGTCCAGGGTGGCGCGCACTCCGTCGCCGGTGATACTGCGGCAGAGCGGGTAGAGCCGCTCCACGAGGGCGTGCATCTGCTCGCCGGCCGGAGCTGCATGCCGGTCGCCGGGCTCGGTCATCGGCGCCACCGCAGGCTCTCGTCCACCGTGCCGGCCTCGGTCGCCGAGCGCAGCACCGCGAGTCGGGTGAAGCGCTGTTCGAAGTCCTCTTGGGTGAGTGCGAACTCCCTGTAGGCGTCGGCGAGTTCACGCGCGCCCCGCCCCACGGACCACTCGCAGTCGAAGCCGGGGACCGCACCGCGGAAGCGAGAGAAGTCGACTCGATAGGAGCGCGGATCGGCACCGGTCTCGCCGGTGATCACCACCTTGGAGCCGTCGACCGCTTCGGCGACCTGTTCGGCGATCTCGGCGACGGTGACGTTGTTGCGCTCGCTGCCGATGTTGAACGCGCGGTCGTGCACCGCCTCCCGTGGCGCGCTCAGCGCGGCGGTGAAGGCGCGGGCGATGTCGGCGGCGTGCACCAGGGGACGCCAGGGCGTGCCGTCGGAGAGCACGAGCACCTCGCCGGACAAAAGCGCGTGGCCGACCAGGTTGTTGAGCACGATGTCGGCGCGCAGCCGTGGCGAGTGGCCGAAGGCGGTGGCGTTGCGCATGTAGACGGGGGTGAAGTCCGCGTCGGCGAGCTCGTGCAGATCGTCCTCGACGCGCACCTTGGACTCGGCGTACGGGGTGACCGGGCGCAGCGGGGCGTCCTCGCCGACGAGTTCGTCGCCGCCCGCCGCGCCGTACACCGAGCAGGTGGAGGCGTACAGGAAGCGCCGTACCCCGGCTTCGCGGGCGAGGCGGGCCAGGCGTACGGATGCCCGGTGGTTGATGTCGTAGGTCAGTTCGGGTGCCAGGGAGCCGAGCGGATCGTTGGACAGGGCGGCCAGGTGGATCACGGCGTCCATGCCGGCGAGGTGTTCGGCGGTGAGGTCGCGCAGGTCGACGTGGTGGCCCGGCGGGTCGGCCGGTGCCGGGCCGAGGACGCAGTCGGCGAACAGGCCCGCGTCGAGGCCGGTGACGTCGTGGCCTGCGGCCGTCAGGACCGGGGCCATCACGGTGCCCAGGTAGCCCTGGTGTCCGGTGAGCAGTACGCGCAAGGTGTCAGCCTCCCAGGTTGAGCGTGAGTTTCGTGACCGCGAACGCCTCGGCGTAGCGGGCGTGGCATTCGATGCCGCGGATCCGGGCGAGCCCGAGGAAGGCCTCCCGGTCGAACCAGGGCCGGTGGCGCTGCGAGGGGTAGTGCTCGTGCAGCAGCCGTACCTTCTGCTCGGCGGTCTGCGGCGACAGCGGCTGGTAGGCCACCGGACGGCCGAGGTCGCCGTCCCATTTGGCGATCTCGTAGCCGAGCAGGAGGTGGTCGCGGAAGGCGGTGGAGACGAGCCGGGCGAGTGAGCGGTGGTCCTGGTGGGCGTCGTCGGTGCGCGGGGCGAACAGGAGGTCGGGGTCGGCCTGGGCGCGCAGTTCCTCGACGGCGCTCTTCGCCTCGTCCCAGTGCGCGGGCAGCCGTCCGTCGGGGAGCTTGTGCACGGTCAGGTGCAGCTCGGCGCCCGGGCAGAAGGCGGCAAGCGCGGCCTGTTCCTCCTGCTCGCGTGCGGTGCCTCCGCCGCTGAGCACGAGGGCGTCGACGCGCAGGCCGGGGTGGGCCTGGCAGAGGGCGAGCAGGGTGCCGCCGGCGCCGATCGCGATGTCGTCGCAGTGCGCGCCGACGGCGACGATCCGCCGCAGGGGCGCGGCTTCGAGCCGGATCACGCCTGCACCTCCGCCGTGGCCCGCTCCCACAGTGCCCAGGGCCGCTCGCCCCTGGTGTACGCGGCGTCGAGGGCGGAGCGTTCCTTGACGGTGTCGGTCGGTTTCCAGAAGCCGCGGTGCTGGTGCGCCACCAGGCGTCCCTGCTTGGCGAGTTCGGCGCAGCCGTCGCCGACGAGGTCCCCGTTCTCCGGTATGTGGTCGAAGATCTCCTGGCGGAGCACGAAGTAGCCGCCGTTCTCCCACAGCGGCAGCTCGCTGACCGCGGTGATGCCGCCGACGAGCCCGTCCTCGCCGAGGTCCACGCAGTGGAACGAGGACTGCGGCGGCACCACCATCATCGACGCGCCCGCGTCCCGTCGGCGAAAGCTCTCGATCATTTCGGGCAGCGGGGCGTCGGTGAGGACGTCGGCGTAGTTGGCGAGGAACATCTCGTCGCCGTCGAGGTGGTGGCGCACCCGGCGCAGCCGCTCGCCGATCGGGGACTCGATGCCGGTCTGCGCGAAGGTGATCGTCCAATTGGCGATGTCGGTGGACAGGAGCTCGGTGCGTCCGCCGCGCAGGACGAAGTCGTTGGAGGTGGTCTCCTCGTAGTTGAGGAAGAAGTCCTTGATGTGGTGGGCGCCGTAGCCCAGGCAGAGGATGAACTCGGTGTGCCCGAAGTACGCGTAGTAGCGCATCACATGCCACAGCAGCGGCCGTGGTCCGACCATCGCCATCGGTTTGGGTGCGTCGTCCGAGGCGCCGCTGCGCATCCGCATCCCGTAACCGCCGCAGAAGAGAACGACCTTCATGCCTTGACCTCGACAATGCTGAGTTCCGGAATCGGGATGACGAGACGGCCGCCCCATTCGTGCAGATAGGACAGCTGCTCGACGAGTTCGTCGCGCAGGTTCCAGGGCAGGACCAGGACGTAGTCGGGCCGGTCCTCGGCGATCCGCTCGGGCGCGAGCACCGGGATCCTGGTGCCGGGTGTGAACCTGCCGTGCTTGTAGGGGTTGCGGTCGACCGTGTACGGGAGGAGGTCGGGGCGGATGCCGCAGTGGTTGAGGAGGGTGTTGCCCTTGCCCGGGGCGCCGTAGCCGACGACCTTCTCGCCGCGTTCGGCGGCCTCGATGAGGAAGCGCAGCAGGTCCCGGCGCACTTTTGCCACGCGCGCGGCGAAGGCGGCGTATCCGGCCGCCGTCTCCAGCCCGGCCGCCGCTTCCCGTTCGAGTACGTCGGCGACCCGATGCGACGGCTCACCGGCCGCCTCCGCGGGCCGCGCCCACAGCCGCAGCGAGCCGCCGTGCGTGGGCAGCAGCTCCACGTCCACCAGGGCCAGTCCGCCGCTCGCGAGCGCCCGGATCGCGGAGGCGACCGTGTAGTACTGGAAGTGCTCGTGGTAGATCGTGTCGAACTGGTTCTGCTCGATGAGGCTCAGCAGGTGCTGCACCTCGATGGAGACCCAGCCGTCGTCCGCGACCAGCGCTCGCAGGCCCCGCGTGAAGCCGACGACGTCCGGGATGTGCGCGTAGACGTTGTTGGCGACGACGAGGTCCGCTTGCCCATGCTCCTCGCGTACCGCCGTACCGGTCTCCTGCGTGAGGAACGCGGTGTGCGTGGGCACGCCCTTGTCCCGGGCCGCCGCGCCCACGTTCACCGAGGGCTCGATGCCCAGGCAGCGGATCCCCCGCTCGACGACATGCTGCAGCAGGTAGCCGTCGTTGCTCGCCACCTCCACCACGAAGGACTCCGGCCCGAGCCCCGCCCGCTCGGCCGCCGTCTCGACGAAGCTCCGTGCGTGCTCCACCCAGGAGGTCGAGTACGAGGAGAAGTACGCGTACTGCGTGAATGTCTCCTCGGGTGTGATCAGCGGTGGCAGCTGGGCGAGCCGGCACTCCTCGCAGACCCGCAGATGCAGCGGGTACGCGGGCTCCGGATCGTCCAGCTGATCCGCGGCGAGAAAGCTCTCGCAGGGCGGGGTCGCCCCCAGATCGACAATGCTCGACAAGGCCGCCGAGCCGCACAGCCGGCAACGTGTCATGTCCTGCCCCCCATCGGTTGTGTCCGAGCCGCGACCGCGGTGCGGTACGCGTCCTCCAGGCGCTTCAGGCCGACCGCCGGACTGAAGCCCTGTTCGTAGCGGAGCCGGGCCGCCCGGCCCATCTCCTGGTTGCGCTCCGGGTCGGCGGCGATCTCGCGGATGTGCTCGGCGAGGTCGGCGCTGTCGCCCGGCCGGTGCAGGAGCCCGGTGCGGCCGTCGTCGACGAGTTCGACGAACGAGCCGTGCGCGGCCGCGATTGCGGGCACCGCGGCGGCCATCGCCTCCGCGACCACGAGGCCGAAGGTCTCCATGGCCAGCGACGGGGCGAGCACCGCTACCGCCTCGGCGACGGCCTCGTTGCACTGCTCCTGGTCGTACAGGCCGACGTAGCGCACGTCCGCGCGGCCCCGCGCCCAGGCGCCGACCTCGTCCTCCAGCGGTCCCGCTCCGGCAATGACGAGCGGCACCCCCACGCCGCCGTCCGCGGCAAGCCTGTCCCAGGCGGCCATCAGCAGCGGAATACCCTTCGTCTCCGCGAGCCGCCCCAGGTACAACAGATGTGCGCCGGGGCCGGTGCGGCGGATGCCGGGGTCGGGGACGAAGTTGTGCTTGACCGTGAGCAGTTCGGCGGGCATTCCGGACCGTACGAGGACATCGCGCTGTGCGCCGGAGATGCACAGGAACTGCTCGACGCCGGACCGCCACCGGCGCCGGTTGACGGTCATGCTCACCGCGACCGGGACCGTGGCGAGGCGGGAGCCGCGGTAGCAGCCGTGCCGGACGGCGGGCAGGGCGGCCGCCGAGCCCACGCACTCGGTGCAGGTCGCGCCGTCGCGGCGCAGCGTTCCCGGGGCGCAGATCTGGTTGTAATTGTGCAGCGTCGCGACGGCGGGCACCCCGGCATCGGCGCAGGCGGCGAGAACCGCGGGCGACAGGAGCGGGAAGACGTTGTGGATGTGCACGACGTCGGGGCGGGTGGCGCGCAGATGCGCGGTCAGTTCCTTGCGGACGGCCGGATTCCAGGGCACGAGGAGCGGCACGGCGGCCTTGCCGGCGAGCGAGCGGGTGCGGATGTCGTCGCTGCGCCGCTCGAAGAGCTCGACGCGGTGGCCGGCCGAGCGCAGCAGGGCGGTCTCCTCGTCGACGACCCGGTTCTCGCCGCTCGGCTGAGCCGAGGAGTAGCGGTTGTGCACCACGAGGATGTGCATGCCGGGGCTCACCTCCTGGCCCAGCGCGGGATACGGGGTGGTCGGAGCACTTCGGACCGTCCTTCCGGCTGTGTGGCGGGCTGAGGTGCGTACGGATCCGGGGCGGGCGTGGCGAGCAGGGAGGCGGCGAGCGCCAGGTGGAGCAGGTACGAGGAGGCGTCGCCCAGCCCGGCCTCGGTGTACGAGGAGAGGGCGACGTAACTGATCAGGAAGAGCGCGCAGGCCCGGGCGGTCGAAGGCGGCCGCAGCAGGGCGACGGCGCCGAGAGTGAGCAGCATCGCGGCGACGATGGCCGTGCCGGTGAGGCCCTGTTCGTCGTAGACGGCGAGCCAGCTGTTGTCTATGGGCAGTCCGTCGAAGGACTTGTCGCCGAGGCCCTTGCCGAACAGCTCCTCCGTGGTGGTGCGGGGCGCCGCGAGCAGGGCGTCCCAGACCTTCGCCCGGCCGGTCAGGCTGCTGAAGTTCTCCTCGCTCTGGCCGCGCAGGAACCATGCCTCGATCGCCGAGGAGAGCGCCACCGCGGCCACGGTGGCGAGCACGACCGTCCAGGTGAAGAACCGGCGGGCGGCGGCACTTGTCGCGAGCAGCGAGCAGGTGGCGACGGCTAGGCCGACCAGCAGTCCCACGGTGGCGGTTCGGGTGTGGGTCAGTGCGAGCAGGACGAGCGCGGGCACGATGACGGCGGCCGCGCTCGCCCCGCTGATGCGGCGGCCGATCAGGAGCAGCACGGTGAGCCCGGTGATCACGGCCGCGTACTGGCCGATCTGCGGCGGGGTGAGCGGCCACAGCGCGCCGACGAGACGGCCGCCGTAAAGGTCGGGCAGCGCGGCTCCCGGCGAGATCAGCAGACCGGCGGCCGCGGAGCAGAGCACCGCGAAGTACGTCCGGATGTGGCTGCGGACCAGGCCCAGGCTGCCGTCCCACCAGCGGCTCAGCAGCCACAACGTGGCCACGAAGAGGGCCAGGCGGGCGCAGCGGAACAGCGCACCGAAGCCGGATTCCAGGCTGCTGCTGGAGATCAGGCTCGGTACGAGGAGCAGCGTGAGCAGCAGCACGAAGGCGCTGGGGCGGATGCGCAGCGGGATGTTGACGACCAGGGCGAGCACGAACGCCACGGCCAGCGCGCCCATCGTGACCATCTGGATGAGCGAACGCGGCAGCGGGATGATGGTCTCCGCGCCCGCGGAGCCGAGGGTGTTGAGAGCGAGCAGCCCCCAGGCGATGCCCACTGCCTTCGGCCGGCCCGCGGGTGCGAGGTCGTGGTTCGTCTCAGCCACCGGTACCTGCCTCGAAGGTGCTTCCGGTGTCCTGCCGCTGGGGTGCGCTGCGCCATTCCTCGGCGCTGACCGTCCGGCTCATGTCGCCGGAGAGGAAGGTCCACGGGCCGCGGTAGGCGTTGTCGTACCAGCGATTGTCCTGCTTGCCCGTGATCGCCTCGGCGATCTTGCCGCCCTTGTACGGGGACCAGTCCGGATAGGTGCCGTAGTTGGCGATGACCGCCATCCGGCCGCACCGGCCCGAGCACTTGAGGACGGTGGGGTCGAGGAGGAACTCGTTGTCGTGGATGTCCACGCGCTGGGTCTTCCAGCGGCAGTCGGCGTACAGCGGAGGGCTCTTGATGCCCGGCTGCGCACAGGTTTCGACGTCCTCGACGAGGAGGGTGCAGTAGCCGCTCGAGGTGTTGGCGGGGCTGTTGCAGTAGCGATCGGCGTTCTCCCAGAGGGTGATGCCGTTCCAGTTGTCCTCCAGGAGGTTCCCGTCGATCTCGATCCGGTCGGTGCGGGCCTCGATGCGCGGTTCGCCGCCGGATTCGGAGATGTAGACGGTCGCGTACGGGAACGCGTCGCCGCGTTCGGCGTAGGTGCGGCCCTGGACCCAGTTGTTGCGCCGGATGGTGTTGCCCCTGATGACGGCGTTGTAGCTGGTCTCGTACATGACGGCGGCGGCGTCGTTGCCTTCGATGAGGTTGTTCTCGATGAGGAAGTCGTTGTTGTTGTTGTCGGCCCACAGGCCGGTGCCGCGGTTGTCGTGGACCCAGTTGCCGCGGATGTCGGCGCCGTTCACGGCCCAGAACTTGATGCCTCCGGTGCAGCCGCAGCCGGGGCGCTGCTTCTCCCAGTCGTCGGTGTTGTTGCCGGTGATCTCGTTGCCCTCGACCACGAGGTCCTTGATGGAGTCGCCGGTCTTGTAGGCGTTCATGCCGTACTGCCCGTTGTCGCGCAGGCAGTTGCCGCGGACCTTCTGGCGTGCTCCGGCCATCAGTCCGGCGCCGGAGTTCCGCTGGACGGTGCTGTGCTCGATCACCCAGCCGTCGGCCATGTCGTGGTTGACGACGCCTTCGTTGTGGGGTGCGGCGAAGCCCTGGACGGTGAGGTGGCGGATCGTGACATCGGGGTCGGTGCCGCTGAACGCGTAGTTGTTCTTCCGCTGTCCGTCGAGCACCGCGCCGGGGGCGCCGAGGTAGGTGTTGCCCTTCTTGGCGACGACCTGGGCGTAGCGGTCGGGTTTCAGGGTGTGGGTGCCGGGCCGCAGCCAGAACGTGGTGCCGGGCGGGCTGTTCCTGGTCTTCGCGGCGAGGTCGCCGGGCACGGCGGGGTCGATGGTGACGGCGCCTGCCGGGGCCTGCTCGGGGCCTTCGACGGGGTCGGCGCACACCTGGGGCTTGGACACCCGGGAGCCGGAGGACGTGGCGGATCCGCCGCCCGGCTTCGCCGGGGTGTCCGGTGTGCCCGTGCAGCCGGTCGCTGCAAGGAGTACGAGTGCGACGGGTGCCGCGGGCAGCGCCAGGCGCCGCCATGTCGTCCGCATGCGACCTCCTCTCGTCATCCCGGCGTGTCCTCCTCTCATCGGCGGCGGCCTGTCCCCGCCTCGCGGAAGCTGAGCACGGTCGTGAACCCCTGGGTGCCGTCGGCGGTTCCGGTGCCGATGAGCGTCGTGGCGGGCTGTTTGCGGCCGAAGCCCGCCGAGTACCACCCGAGCGGCGGGTCGCTCTCGCCGCGGTGGGCCCGCCAGGTGAGCTGCGCGGGCAGGTCGAGCAGCGCGGAGCGTTCCTGTCCTTCCCGGCTCCAGGTGAGTGCGGCGCGGCTGCCCGTCAGCTCCGCGGTGATCTCCGGGCCGAGGTGGAAGGCTAGGCGCACCTCGCGGCGCGGGCCGCGGACCTCGTCGTACACGGTCAGCTCCCGCTCCCTGGGCGCCAGTTCCACCCGGCGGCGGTGCACGGAGTCCCGGTATCCGTCGTGCTCGGCGCTCCACGAGGTCACCGACTCGCCGGGTGCCTCGGCCGTGTCCACGCCCAGGACGCGGCTTACGGCATGCCGCGTCCACAGGAACGGGCCGCCGGAGAGGGACTGGTCGGTGCCGTCGAGTTCCAGGGTGTTGTGGGCGAGCGTCGAGCGGAAGTACCGCCGCCAGGCCGGCTCACCGTGGTAGCAGTACGTGCCGGGGTCGGCCAGGATGTCGACGCCGTCCTGGCGGACCTCCACGGACAGCGCGTCCGCGTGGGCGTGCGCGGCGATGGACAGGAAGCCGTGCGGTCCCGCGTCGCAGCGGCACCAGATGCCGTCGGGGCCGCGCAGGAGGGTGAGACCGGCGTCGGCGAAGTGCGCGGGGCGGGCCGCCGGACGGGTCACGGTGCGTTCGGACCGCTCGATGAGTGCGGCGAGCAGTCCGGTGCGTACGTCGGTGCCGTCCACGGCGGGCCACCAGGGCTGCCGCCCGAACACGGCTTCCCCGGTGGCCAGGAGCGAGCCCCAGCGGTCGGTGCCGCCGCCGTCGAGGACAAGGCCGTGCCCGTCGTCCGCATCGCCCTGCCGCGGTGGCCGCAGCCGGTTGTCCACGACGGCGGCGAGCGCGTCGGTCATCCGCAGCAGGACGAGCCGGGTCGTCTCCGGGACCGGGACGTGCGCGCCATCCGCCTCGGCCAGCGCCGCGAGGCCCAGTTCGAGGACCAGGCCGTGGTATTCGGTGGCGAGTTCCCGGTTGAGACCGGAGAGGAAGGTGTTGCGGCGCAGCTGCCGGTCGAGCAGGCGCAGGGACTCGCGGCACCAGCGTGCGGACTGGGGGAACCAGTCGAAGGCGCAGGCCGCCGCGGCCTGACCGGCACATTCGGCGATGACGTGGTTGTTCGCCGAGGAACCGCGGCTGGGGAACGCGGCGAGCCAGCGCTGGTGGTGCCAGATCCGGTTGCGCGCCACCGGGTTGTCCTCGAAGAGCGCGGCCGCGCCGGGCCAGCCGTCGAGGAGCCGGCGGATCCACACCCAGGACAGCAGCCGGATGCCCAGCTCGATCCCGCTGATCCAGTGCACCCCGTGCAGCGGCGGATTCGCCGCCCACCAGGAGCGCAGATGCTCCGCCACCCGCTGGGCGTAGCGCTCGTCGCCGGTGACGGCGTAGGCGGCAGCAAGCACGGTCAGGTACTGGTGCCGCGACAGCTCCCAGATCTGTTTGATGTCCCCGGAGCGTTCCTCGTCGCGGTAGGGCAGTGCGAAGGAGTAGCCCTGAGGTGCGTGCCGGCCGGTCTTCGGGTCGTACGACCAGTCGGGGGCGACCAGGTCCTCGCGTACCACTCCGAAGAACTCGGTCTGCCCGGCCAGCAGCCGGTCCGCCTCGGCGACGAGGCGTTTCACGGCGTCGGCGGGCAGGTCGGCGAGCGTCCCTTCGGGCAGGGTCGCGGTGAACCGGGCGCCGGTGACGTCGGGGCAGTCGGGCGGCGCGGAGCGCCAGCGCCTCCGGCGTACGGTGTCGGCGGCGCGGCCGGCGATCTCCCCCGGGCCCATCCGGGAGAGCCGGCGCACGTACCAGGCAGGGCTCATGGTCATCGCGCGCTCGCCAGCCTCACGGGCGCGCCGCTCGCCAGGGCGGCGGGTACGGCGAGGGTGGCCGCGGTGGTGGCCACCAGGGAGTCCAGCGGTACGGGCATCGGCCCGCCGGTGCGTACGGCCCTGATGAAGGCGGCGAGCTCGGCGTTCTGGCCCTTGTCCCTGGCCTTGGGCAACCGCGAACTGACCCACTTCCTGCGGCCGTACACCGAGGCGCGGACGAAGTCGTCGAGCTTGAGCACCTTCTGGTCGGCGACGAGGTCGAGGCTCTCCTTGGGGAAGCCGGACGGGCCGGTGGTGAGGTAGCTGATCGTGGCCGTGGAGCCGTCGGGGTAGTGCAGCAGGATCTGCAGGTCCTCGTTGCCGGCCGGGGCGAGGGCGTACACGGAGACGGGGTCGGCGTCGAGCAGCCAGCTCGCCGTGTCGATGAAGTGGCCGCCCTCGCCGGTGAAGCGCGTGCCCTCGGTGCTCTGCCGCAGATACCAGCTACCGTGATCGAGGCGGCCCGCGTTGACGAGGTAGCGCAGGTGCGCGGGTGAGGCGCGGGGGCCGAAGCGCTGCCGTGCCTCGCCCAGCAGCGGCGAGAAGCGGCGGTTGAAGCCGACCTGCAGCCGGTCGTTGCCGGACTCCTCCACCGCGGCGAGCACCCCGGCGAGTTCGTCCTCGGTGAGCGCGAGCGGCTTCTCCACGAAGACGGTCTTGCCCGCGAGGAGCGCCTTGCGGGTGAGCTCGGCGTGCGAGCTGTGCCGGGTGACCACGAACACCGCGTCGACCGAGTCGTCGCCGAGTACGGCGTCGAGATCGGTGGTGGCCTTCTCGAAGCCGAACTTCTGGCGCGCGTTGGCGGCGGAGAGCGCGGTCGTGGTGACGACCGTGGACAGCTGTACGCCTTCGCGTCCCGTCAGGTGCGGCAGCAGCATCGAGGAGGCGTAGTTGCCCGCGCCGACGAAGGCGAGGCGCACCGGGGTGCGGCCGGTCTGTGGCCGTCGCCGCGGTGCGGGCACCTCGGGCGCCTGGAGCACCTCGGGCACTGCGGGGACGGTGATCCGGGGCGCCTCGGTGGGGACGGTGTGCCCGGGATAGCGGAACAGGACGGCCACCGCCTTCAGATCACCGTCCTTCAGGCTCTGGTACGTGGTGACGGCGTCCTCGAAGTCGGCGACATGCGAGACGAGCGGCTCCACCTCGACGCGGCCGCGGGCCGCGAGGTCGAGGAAGCAGGCGAGGTTGCGGCGCTCGGTCCAGCGGACGTAGCCGATCGGGTAGTCGCGGCCTTCGAGTTCGTACGAGGGGTCGTAGCGCCCGGGTCCGTAGGAACGCGAGAAGCGGACGTCGAGTTCCTTCTCGTAGTAGGCGTTCCACGGCAGGTCGAGGCGGCATTTGCCGATGTCGACGACGCGGCCGCGGTCGCGGCTGAGCGCGGCGGCCAGCTCGACGGGCTGGTTGCTGCCGCCGCCCGCGGCCAGATACACCTGGTCCGCGCCGTGGCCGTCGCTCAGTCCCGCGACCGCCGAGGCCACCGCGGCGGAGCCGGGATCGCCGCAGGACACGGCGCCCAGTCGTTCGGCGAGTGCGCAGCGCAACGGATCGGGATCGGCACCCACGACCCGTACGCCCGAGGCGGTGAGCAGCTGCACCACGAGCTGGCCGATCAGGCCGAGGCCGATGACCAGGGCGACCTCTCCGAGCTGCGGCTCACCCTGGCGTACGCCTTGCAGCGCGATCGAGCCGACCGTGCCGAAGGCCGCGTGCTGCGGGGCGAGGCCGTCGGGGACCGGGGTGTAGAGGTGCTTGGGCACCCAGTTCACCTCGGCGTGCAGGGCGTGTTCGTTGCCCGCGCAGGCGACCACGTCACCGACCTTTACGTCGTCGATGCCCGCGCCGACCTCCTCGACGATCCCGCACAGCGAGTAGCCGAGCGGGGTGTACGAGTCGAGCTTGCCCATGACCTTGCGGTAGGTGGCGGGCACACCGTTGGCGGCGACGCTCTGCACGACCTTGGCCACCTGGTCGGGGCGGGAGCGGGCCTTGCCGAGCATCGACATCCCGGCCTCGGAGACCTTCATCATCTCCGTGCCGGTGGAGATCAGGGAGTAGGAGCTGCGGACGAGGACGCCGCCCGGCTTGCACCCCGGGACCGGGACGTCGAGCAGGGCCAGTTCGCCGCTCTTGTAGTTCTGTACCACCTGTTTCACCGAAGCTCCCCAGAAGTCGCGCCGCGATACCAGTACTCGAGGCTCAGCACATGCCACAGATGCTTGGAGAAGTCCCGCTGCCCCGCGGCGTCCTCGTCCACGAGCCGCTGCAGCGCCTCCTGGCGCAGCAGACCGTTCTTCACCAGCACGCCCTCGTTGACGACTTCGCGGACGAGGGGCGCGAGGTCACGGCTCATCCAGGCTCGCAGCGGTGCGCTGAACAGGCCCTTCGGGCGGTGGACGATCTCCTTCGGCAGGACGGTGCCGGCCGCGTCCTTGAGGACGGCCTTGCTCTGCCGGCCGGCGATCTTGCGGCTGCCGGGCACCGCGAAGGCCGCCTTGACCACCTCCACATCCACGTACGGCACCCGTACCTCCATCGAGGCGGCCATGCTGGAGCGGTCGGTGTAGGCGAGGTTGAGGCCCGGCAGGAACATCCGGGCGTCGGCCAGGCACATGCGGTTGACGAAGTCGTCGAGTTCGTTGTCCGCGTAGACGTCCGCGTGCTCGGCGAGCACGTCGTCGACGTCGCCGGCCAGGTCAGGGTCGACGAGGGCGAGCAGCTCGGCCCGGTCGTACATGGTGTAGCTGCGGCGGAACGCGGTCTCCTCCGGCAGATCGGCGAAGGACAGGAAGCGTTTCGCGAAGCGCACCGAGCGGTAGCCGCGGCGTGCGGTGGCGACGGGCAGCCGGTCCACGCTCGCCGAGATCCCGCGCCTGAGCGGCCGCGGGATGCGCTGGTAGCGCAGGGCGATCAGGTTGGCGAGGTGTTTGCGGTAGCCGGCGAAGAGTTCGTCGGCGCCCATGCCGGAGAGCATCACCTTGACGCCTGCCTCGCGGGCGGCCGAGCAGATCAGATACGTGTTGATCGCGGCCGGGTCGCCGATGGGCTCGTCCAGGTGGTACGTCATCCGCGGCAGCAGGTCGAGCACGTCGGGGGCGATCTCGATCTCGTGGAGGTCGACTCCGTAGCGGCGGGCCACCTGGCGGGCGTAGCGCAGATCGTCGGGCATCGCCTCGAACCTGGCGTCCTGGGCGCGGAATCCGATCGTGTAGGCGGAGATCCCGGGCCGGTGGCGGGCCGCGAGCGCGGTCAGATAGCTGGAGTCGAGGCCGCCGGAGAGGAAGGTCGCCACCGGCACGTCGGACAGCATGTGGCGCCGGGTGGAGTCCTCGATGACGGCGGCCAGGTCGGGCTGTTCGGCACCGGCTGCGTCGGCGGCGACGTCCTTGAGGCTCCAGTAGGTGCCGCGCTCCACGCGCCCGTCGGGCCTGCACCGCAGCCAGCTGCCGGGCGGCAGTTTCTCCGCCTCCCGGTAGGCGCAGCGCGAGTCGGGCACCCAGTAGTAGAGCAGCGAGGCCACGAGCGCCGCGTGGTCCACGTCGAGCGGGCCGCCCGTCACCGCCGCGAGCGCCTTCAGCTCGGAGGCGAAGACGAGGCCCTCGCCGCGCCGCAGCAGGAAGAGCGGTTTGATGCCGAGCTGGTCGCGGGCGAGGACCAGTTCACCGGTGCTCTCGTCGAAGACACCGAAGGCGAACATGCCGCGCAGCCGGGGCAGGCAGTCGGTGCCCCACCGGCGCCAGGCCTCCAGGACCACCTCGGTGTCGGAGGTGCCCCGGAAGCGCACCCCGGCGGCCGTCAGCTCGGCGCGCAGCTCGGGCGCGTTGTACAGCTCGCCGTTGTAGGTGAGGGCGAGGCCTCCGGAGGTCATCGGCTGGGCGCCGGTCTCCGACAGGTCGATGATGGCGAGCCTGCGGTGCCCGAGGTGCACCTCGCCGTCGCCTGCGTGGTGGCTGTAGGTGCCGGAGCCGTCGGGGCCGCGGTGGGCGAGCGTCTCGGTGAGGCGGGTGGTGATGTCCTGTCCGCCGGGCCACCGGTAGGTACCTGCGATGCCGCACATGAACTAGTGCTCCTCCTGCTCGCCGTCGGCGGCCCGGCCGGCCAACACCTGCTCCTTGACGCGCCGCGGGTCGGTACCGTTCTGCCGGGCGAGGCGTTCGATCCGGGTGCGCGGTGCGGGCCGGTGCCCGTCCCACAGCGTTCCGTCGCTCCGGTCGCGCGGGTCGGGGTCGATGAGGACGACGCCGAGCACCTCGATCTGCTGGTCCGCGAGCTGGCGTGCCACCGTGTGCAGCCAGGCGGTGCCGCCGTGCCCGGCGCGCACGACGAGCACGGTCCGGCTGCCGAGGTGGCTGAGGTCCGTCCAGGCGGTGCCGGGCGCCACCGAGCCGACGCCGATGCGGCGCAGCCCGGCGGGCAGCGTTTCGGCACGTTCGCCGCCGACGACGGTCGGGGTGCCGGGGCGCTGCTTGCGCCGGGCGAGCCGGCGGTCCGGGAGTCCGTCCACGATCACGACCTGTTCGTCGGCGGCGAGGGCGTCGGCGAGCTGCAGGGCGAGGGTGCCCGTGGGGCGTGCGGCGCCGAGTTCGAGGAGCGAGACGGGTTCGGACCGGCCGCGGACCTGGCGGGCCAGCGACACGGTGAGCCGTGCGCGGGCCGCTCGGGTCCGCCGCAGCTCCCAGCGCCCGCCCAGGCGGCGGGGCAGTTCGGCGATGACCGAGGCGCCGAGGTGCGCGGCGATCTCGCGGCGCAGTACGGGCCGGTCGCGCACCACGGCGCCGACCGCGGCGAGCGCGAGTCCGAGCACCAGGCCGAGGACGAGGCCGATCGCTGCGTTGGTGGCGGCCGTCGTGGGCAGCGAGTGCTCGACGACGCGGGCGGCGTCCACGACCAGGGTGCCGGCGACCAGCCGAGGTGTGCCCATCCGCGCCTCCTCGGCGCGCTGTTCGAATTCGGCTATCCGTGCGGTGAGTTCGGCCCTGCGGGCGTAGAGCGATTCGAGGTCCGCCGCCGCCTCCGGGTCGCTCTGCGGGGGCGCCGCGCCGATCTGCTGGTTGACGTCCGCGAGCTGGTCCTGTGCGAGGTCGCGCTGCGAGAGCAGCGACTTGGCCTCGGCGTCCGCGGCCTCCCGCAGGCGTCGTACGTGGTCGTCGATGAACGCATCGGCCAGGGCACTCGCCCGTGCCTCGGCGAGCTCCTCGCTGTCGGCCCGCACCTCGATCTGCAGCAGGTTGTTGGTGAGGCCGCGGCCCTCGTAGTCCTCCATGAAGTCCTCGGCGCTCCCCGGGCGTTCGGCGGGGTCGAGGGAGCGCAGCGCGCGGTCGGCGATGCGGGTGGTCCCGAGCAGGGCCGCGTCCGTCTTGATCAGTGTGCCGGGGTCGCTGGGCTGGTCCGCCTCGTGGGCGACGAGGACCGTGGTCACGGCGGTCGGCGGCGGCGGAAGCACGACGGCCACGGTGGCGCCGGCGAGGAGACCGAGCACGCCGAGCAGGAACCACAGGCGGCGCCTTCTGCGTACGGCCACGACCAGCGCCTGGAGGTCGAGGAGCGGCGCGGCGGATGTCGGCTCGGCCGGCGGTTGTGCCGTCATGCCGTACCCCCCTTCGGATCGGCGCCCACGGCGACCGGTTCGGGTGTCTCTTCGGCAGGCCGGTCGGTTTCGGGCTCCTGACCGGTCCTGACCGCTCCGGCCAGGACGATGCCGAGGAGTTCCTGGCGGGCATCCGCGCAGGCCTCGGCGATCTGGGCGAGCTCCTCGGCCGTGCGGCTGCCGGTGCTGAGGACGATGACCGCTTGGGATCCGGTGGCCTGCTCGGGCACCATCGGCCTGGTGACGGACACCTCGACCACCTCGAGCTCCGGATCGCCGCCCGCCTCGGCGACCAGCTGCCCGGCGGCGCTGCGGGCCACGGCGTCACCCTCGGGGACGAGGACGAGGACCCGTCGCGCGGAGGCGGCGAGGCGGCCGCGGAGCCGGGTGCAGACGCGCCGGTAGCGGATCCGCCGACCGGCCTCGCCGCCGGAGGCCTGCGGGACGGGTACATCCCAGAGGTCGTCGAGGCCGAGGAACCTGCGCAGCCTCAGGCCGCCGCCCTCGGGCCGCCGCGCGGAGCGCTCCCGTGGCACGTCCACCGAGCCGAGCAGGGCCGATCCGAGTGCTGCGGCGATCTCCGGTTCGCTGCGCAGCCGACGGCTCACCCGCGCGGCGGTCAGATGGGCGACGACCCCCAGCAGGAGGAACAGCAGCGCGCCGCCGAGGACGAGCTGCAGCCGGGTCGGAGGCGCCTCGCCGTCCGGGCGGACAGCCGGGCCCATGACGAGCAGGTTCGCCTTGTTGGTGGCGGGACCGACCTCGTCGAGCTTCTTGATGGCGTCCCGCAGTGCCGTACGGAGCTTTTCGAGCTCGGTGCGGCCCTGCACGGTCTCCACGCTGCGGCCCGGGTCGGCCGCGGCGGCGAGTTCGGTGATACGGCGACTGGTCTGTGCGACGAGTTTGCGCAGCTCCTCGGGTGCCAGGGCGGCATCGGAGTCGGCGGTGTCCCCGGCGAGGCCGGCGGCGAAGGCCACGTACTGCGCTGCCACCTGGTCGGCGAGACGCTGGGCGCGCTCCGGGCTGTCGGCGGTGCCCGAGATCCTGATGATGTTGCCGTCGGCGGCCTCGGCTGCGACATCCTCCTTCAGTTCGAGGCCGCTCATGCCCCAGCCGAGCGCCGCGGCGGAGCGGTCGACGACCGCCGAGCTGGTGGCGATCTCCTGCTGGGTGGCGAGTTCGCGCTCCTCCCACTGCCCTGCGAGCAGCACCGAGGCGGAGGCCGTGTAGCGCGGCGGGAACACCAGGGAGGCCCCGTAGCCGACGAGTGCGCCCACCAGGGCGAGGACGGCGAGAAGCCGGCCGCGGCGCCGGATCATCTGCCCGATCGTGGCCAGGCGTATCGCGTCATCTCCCACGGCGCGCCCCCTTCCGCCGGGCGGCTGCCGAGACTGCCGGGGCTGCCGGGGTGCGGCCGCGGCAGGCCGCCTCGTATGCGGCGAGGAGCGCGGCCTGCGAGTTCCGCCAGGACAGCGGTCCGCCGATCCGCTCCTGGCCGCTCTTGCCCATCCGGGCCCGCTCCTCGGGATCGTCGAGGAGGCGGGCGATGAGCGCGGCGAACTCCGACTCGTCGTCATCGGCCGCGTACACGGCCGCCTCGCCCGCGGAGACGCGTGCCTCCTTGAGGTCGAAGGAGACGATGGGGCGGCCCATCACCATGTACTCGAGGACCTTGTTCATGGTCGAGACGTCGTTGAGCGGATTGCACGGATCGGGCGAGAGGCAGACGTCCGCGGTGGACAGGTAGCGCGCCAGCTCGGCGTCGGGGATACGGCCGGTGAACTGCACCTGCTCGGTGAGGCCGAGGCTGCGGGACAGGTGCACCATCGCGTCGAAGGCGTCACCGGCGCCGATGAACACCGCGTGCCAGTCGGTCCGTCCGTATGTGTCGCGGAGGGCGGCGAGCGCCCGCAGGGCGTAGTCGACGCCGTCCTGCGGGCCCATGACGCCCAGGTAGCACAGGAGATGGGGTTTGCCGCGCTTGAGTTCCGGTTCGGGCGGCACCGGGTGGAAGCGGTCGGTGTCGGGGGCGCTGCGGACGACGAACACGTCCTCGGGGCGCTTGCCGCCCCGGCTCACGGCGACGTCCCGGTAGCTCTCGTTGGTGGCGAGCACGATGTCCGCGGCCCGGTAGGTACGGCGCTCCAGTGCGCGCACCGCGCGGTGCAGAAGGTCCTCGCCACGGCCGAAGCGGGACAGGTACAGCTCGGGTACGAGGTCGTGCTGGTCGAAGACGAACCGAGATCCGCGCCGCTTCAGCCAGAGGGCCGGCAGGAACAGCAGATCGGGCGGATTGCAGGCGTGCACGACGTGCACCGGGCCGACCTTGCGGGCCAGCCGGTAGGTGTGCCACAGCGCCGCCCCGTACTCGCGGAGGTAGCCGGCGGGGCCGCCGGTGGCGGCTCGCAGCGGGTAGCGGTGAATGCGTACCCCGTCGATCACGGCCTCGGCCTCGGTGTCGCGTTTCCCGCCGCGGGGGCAGATGACGTGCACCTCCCAGCCCGCGTCGCGCAGGGTCGTGCACTCCTGCCAGACCCGCCGGTCGAAGGGCACCGACAGGTTCTCGACGAGGATCAGTGCGCGCCGGGTCGGACGGGCGCCGGGCGCGGCACCGGACGGGAGGCCACCGGCGGGACGACCGCCGGACGGAAGGTCACCGGCGGAAGACCCGCCGGTCGAGGAGTCACCAGACAAGGCCCACGTACCCAGGTTCGGCCCGGCGCTCGGCGGCGTCGGGGATGCGGACGAGATCGATCAGGAACGGTCCTTCGTCGCCCCGGGGCAGGGCGTCGAGGACCGCCGGGTCCTTGGTGCCGACGAGGCACACCTCGCTGTGGTCGAGCACCTCGTCGACGGAGTCCACGAGGAGTTGGGCGATATGGGGCACCCGGGTCTCGACGTACTCCCGGTTGGCGCCGAGCAGCCGCGAGAGGCTGACGTTGGCATCGTGGATCCTCAGCTCGTACCCCTTCCCGATGAGGCGTTCGGCGAGTTCGACGAGCGGGCTCTCGCGCAGGTCGTCGGTGCCGGGTTTGAAGGAGAGGCCGAGCAGGCCCACGCGTCGCCTGCCGGTGCGTTCGACCAGTTCGACGGCGCGCTGCAGATGGTCGGAGTTGGAGGGCAGGACGTGGGACAGGATCGGCACGGAGACATCGGCCCGCCGTGCCGCGTGCACCAGGCTGCGCAGGTCCTTGGGCAGGCAGGAGCCGCCGAAGGCGAAGCCGGGGCGCAGATAGGCCGGGCTGATGTTGAGTTTGCGGTCGGCGAGGAAGACGTCCATCACCTGGTGCGGGTCGACGCCCAGGGCCTGGCACACCGCGCCGAGTTCGTTGGCGAAGCCGATCTTGAGGCCGTGGAAGGCGTTGTCCGCGTACTTGATCGCCTCGGCCGTCGGCACCGGCACCCGGAACACCTCGCCGGGCAGGCCCTCGTACAGGGCGGCGACCGCCTCGCCGCTCACCGGGTCGAGTTCACCGATCACGGTCTTCGGCGGATCGAAGAAGTCGCGCACGCTGGTGCCTTCACGCAGGAACTCCGGGTTGACCGCGACACCGAAGTCCACTCCGGCGGTCAGCCCGGAATGCTTCTCCAGGATCGGCACGAGCAGGTTCATGCAGGTGCCGGGGAGCATGGTGCTGCGGTAGACGACGGTGTGCCGCGCCGCCGCGGCGTCCCGTTCGGCGAGTGCCGCGCCGATCTGTTCGGTGACCCGCTCCAGATACGTGGTGCACAGGCTGCCGTTGGGCTCCGAGGGGGTGCCCACGCAGACCAGCGTCACCTCGCTGCCCAGGACGGCCGCACGCACGTCGGTGGTGGCGGTCAGCGCTCCGCTTGCGACGACCTCGGCGGTCAGTTCGCCGATCCGCTCCTCGACCACCGGCGCCCTGCCCGCGCGCACCAGGTCGACCTTGGCCGGGCTGATGTCCACGCCGACGACCTCGTGCCCCCGGCTCGCCAGGCACGCGGCCGATACACAGCCCACGTAGCCGAGCCCCAGAACGCTGATCCTCATCTCCCGTACCTCCCCCTCGGCAGGCCCGGCGGGCCCGCGGTCCGTGCACCGGTCCGGGATGGCGCCGCCGTGCGGCGTTCCGGTACGGCGCCCTCGCATGTCAGTAGGCCCCTTGGCCCTGGATCACCGCACGCAGCGTCTTCCAGAGGATCACCGCGTCCAGGGCGAGCGACCAGTCCTCCACGTAGCGCAGGTCCAGACGGACCGCCTCCTCCCAGGGCAGGTCGCTGCGGCCGCTGATCTGCCACAGCCCGGTCAGGCCCGGTTTGACGAGCAGCCGCCGCCGGATGTCCGGTCCGTACGCGGCGGACTCCTCGGGCAGCGGCGGCCGCGGGCCGACCAGCGACATCGACCCGGTGAGTACGTTGAGCAGCTGCGGCAGTTCGTCGAGCGAGTACCGCCGCAACACCGCGCCGACGCGGGTCACGCGCGGATCGCGGCGTAGCTTGAACAGCAGGCCCGCGCCTTCGTTGCGCTCGGCCAGTTCGGCGCGGTGGCTGTGGGCGCCGGTGACCATGGTGCGGAATTTGAAGATGGTGAACTCGCGGCCGTCCTTGCCGACCCTGCGCTGGCGGTAGAGCGCGCCGCCGCGGCTGTCCATGAGGACAAGGAGCGCGACCAGCAGCATCACGGGTGAGAGCAGCACGAGCAGGACCGCCGCGCCCAGCCGGTCGGCGATCGCCTTGACGATCCGTCGGCCGCCGGTGAAGACCGGCATGCTGACCTCGAGCAGCGGAATGCCGAGCACCGCATTGACCTGTAGGCGGGGCCCAGCCACTTCCATGAGGATGGGGGCCACGACCATCTCCGCCTCGCTGCCTTCCAGGTTCCAGGCGAGGCGCTGCAGGCGCTCGGGAGACCAGTGCGCGTCCGGGGTGACGGCGACGACCCGGTAGCCGTCACGGCGGACGTGCCGGGCGACATCGCTGAGGCGTCCCACGACGGGCACCCCGTCCAGGTCGGCGCCTTCGCCGCCGGGGCCGTCCGGAATGCACACCGCCTCCACCCGCCAGCCGAGGTGCGGGTACTTGCGGGTGCGTTCGATCAGATCGCGCACGGTCGCGGCGCTGCCGGCGGCGAGCACGGGGCGCAGGCAGCGGCCCAGCTTGCGCTGTGCGTGCAGCCGGCGGCGCAGCAGATAGCGCACGGTCATGGTGACGAGCACCATCGCCGGGATCGCGACGAAGATCCAGAGTTTGATGTTGCGTGAGGTGAAGGCGATCCCGACGAGTGAGAGGACGACGGCCGCCATGAACACCGCCCGTCCCAGACGGCGGAACTCCTCGGCGCCCTGGCCGAGTACTCCCGGCGCCCAGCAGCGGCTCACCATGAGGGCGCCCAGGACGAGGAGTTCGGTGCCGAAGGCGAGTATGATCCACTTCTCGTACCAGTCGGCTTCGTCCCGTACCCCGAAGAAGCCGCCGATGCCCGCCACGACGAAGGCCGTGGCCAGGAAGTCCGCGATGATCACGGTGCGGCGGTAGCCCTGTTCCCAGTCGTCCGCGGGCCGTTGGACGGCCCCGGCCGCCGACCGGCCCCCTACCGGTGGCAGGGGGTCGCTCACCCCTGCCGGTACCGGTGGAAGGGGGTCGGCAACCCCTCCTTCACGCACTCCCCCGCGCAGTTCGCCAGTGCGTTCGACGTGCTCGCCCAACACGGTTCCTCCCCCCGGGAGGCAGGGCCTCCCGCACTGTTGCTCCCACGGGAGGTCCCCGCCCCCCGTTACGCGCCGCTCGTTTCCTCGCGAAGCCCCCGCTCCACCCCGTGCCTTGCGCCGGTCACACAGTCGTCAGTGGTCTGTACCGTGCTCGGACTCCGCTGCGAGTCCACTCCGCATCATGTCCCAGTCATGTCCGAGTCATGATGTGTGTCGTGTTCTGTACCGCCGTGCCAAAAGCTCACGCTTTGTCGTTCGTGTCCCCGGCGTGTGATGCGACAATCTAGACCATCAGGGCCCGCCTGGAGAGGGGGTTGTGTGCAATTTGTGCTCAACCTTTGAAGCGGGGAACACGGTTCACCACCTTCACACATCCGCGCCCTCGAGTGGAAGATCGCCGTTCACCTGCGAGGACGCCGGGGACACGGTGGCAGTACGGGGAAAACCGCGCTCAGGCCTCGAAGGAACGCAGTAGATCCGCCGCGACGCTCACGGCGATGGTCGCGGGATCCTTGGCGCCGATTCCGTCGAGTCCGATCGGTGTCTTGATCCGATCGATGGCGGACGCGCCGTGACCGCCTTCGGTGGCGAGCCGCTTGCGGAATCTCGCCCACTTCGCGGCCGAACCGATCAGCCCGATCGAGCCGAGCCGCGGGGTGCGCAGGGCCGCATCGCACAGCGCGGCGTCCTCGGCGTGGTCGTGGGTCATGATCAGTACGTGGGTGCCGTGCGGCAGTTGGCCGAGGACCTCTTCGGGCAGCAGCGGCGTGTGGTGGACATGAACCTGGGCGACGGAGTCCGCGAGGACGCCGAGCCGCTCCTCGGTGAGCTGCTCGGAGCGGCTGTCGACGAGGTGCAGATCGAGGTCCTGGCGGGCCAGAATGCGGGCGAGTTCCAGGCCCACATGGCCGAGGCCGAAAACCGCCACCGCCTCGGTCACCGGCAGCGGTTCGAGCAGCACCTGGACGGTGCCGCCGCAGCACTGCACTCCGTGCCGGTTGGTGACCTTGTCGTTCAGCGCGAAGTCCATCAGCTCCGGCTCCACGGCGCCCGCCTGGATCAGTTCCCGTGCCCGGTCGATCGACACGGCCTCCACGTTCCCGCCGCCGATCGAGCCCCAGGTGCCGTCCCGTCCCACGACGAGTTTCGCGCCGGCCTCGCGCGGGGCGTGACCGCGCACGGTCGCGACGGTCACGAGCACGCCCGGTTCGCGGCGTGCCCGAAGCCGTGCGACCGCGGCGATCCACGCCATGTCAGGCACCGCTCAGGGCTGCGGCCGCGGCTCCGGTGCTCCCGGTGCCGTCGGTGGCATCGGCATGGGTCGCCTCGGCCTCCGTGCCGGTCGCATCGGTATCGGTATCGGCATCGGCATCGGCATCGAGGATCCCGGTGCCGGCGGATTCGGCCGCCTGACCGCGGGCCGCTTCGATCGCCCAGTACACCGCCTCCGGCGTCGCGGGCGAGGCGAGTTCGATGCTCGCACCGGCCGGACCGAATGCGGCGGCCGCCTCGCGGAGCGCCTCGCGTACGGAGAAGGCAAGCATCAGCGGCGGCTCCCCCACGGCCTTGGACCCGTAGACGGCGCCCTCCTCGGTGGCGTTCTCCATGAGGGTGACATGGAATTCCTCGGGCATCTCCGAGAAGCTCGGCAGCTTGTAGGTGCTCGCCGCCTGGGTGAGCAGGCGCCCGCGCCCCGGCCCGTCCCCCGCGTCCCAGCGCATGTCCTCGAGCGTCAGCCAGCCCGCGCCCTGCACGAAGCCGCCTTCGACCTGCCCGATGTCGATCATCGGCGAGAGACTGTCGCCGACGTCGTGCACGATGTCGACCCGCCGGATCCGGTACGCGCCGGTGAACCCGTCGACCTCGACCTCGGCCGCCGCGGCACCGTAGGAGAAGTACTTGAACGGCGAGCCGTGGAACGTCTTCGCATCCCAGTGCAGCCCCTCGGTCCGGTAGAAACCGGCGGCCGAGAGCTGCACCCGCTGGAAGTACGCGGTGCGCACCAGGTCGTCCCAGGCCAGCTCCTCCGCGCTGCCGAGCGCGCGGGCCACGCCGGCCACGATCCGTACGTCCGAGGCGTTCGCGCCGAGCCGTGTGGCGGCCACCTGGAGCAGCCGCCCGCGCAGCTGCTCGCAGGCGTTCTTGACCGCGGCGCCGTTCAGGTCGGCCCCTGAACTCGCGGCCGTCGCCGAGGTGTTGGGCACCTTGTCGGTGCGGGTCGGGGCGAGGCGGACCTTGTGCAGCGGAATGCCGAGGGTGGTCGCGGCCACCTGGAGCATCTTGGTGTGCAGACCCTGGCCCATCTCGGTGCCGCCGTGGTTGATCAGGACGGAGCCGTCCTTGTAGATCAGCACGAGGGCGCCGCCCTGGTTGAAGGCGGTCAGGTTGAAGGAGATGCCGAATTTGATGCCGGTGAGCGCGAGCGCCCGCTTGGTGTGCGGATGCGCGGCGTTGAAGGCGGCGATCTCGCACCGGCGTTCGGCGAGCGAGCCGTTCTCCTTGACCTGCTCCCAGACGGCGGGGATCCGTTCGGGATGGGTGACCTGCTGCCCGTACGGGGTGCAGTGGCCCGCGCGGTAGAAGTTCCACTCGCGCAGCTCGGTGGGGTCGAGGCCGAGCAGGGGCGCGCAGCGACCCATGATGTCCTCGATGACCAGCATGCCCTGGGGCCCGCCGAAGCCACGGAAGGCGGTGTTGGAGACCTTGTTGGTCTTCGCGATCCGGCCTTCGACGCGGGCGTTGGGGATCCAGTAGGTGTTGTCGATGTGGCAGAGCGCCCGGGCCACGACGGGTTCGGAGAGGTCGAGGCTCCAGCCGCCGTCGGCGGTGAGGGTGGCGTCGAGGGCCTGGATGCGGCCCTCGGCGTCGAAGCCGATCCTCCAGCGGGCGTGGAATCCGTGCCGTTTCCCGGACATGGTGAGGTCCTGGGTGCGGTTGAGGCGCAGCCGCACCGGGCGGCCGGTCAGTCGCGCGCCGAGCGCGGCGACGGCGGCGAAGCCGTGCGGCTGCATCTCCTTGCCGCCGAAGCCGCCGCCCATGCGCAGGCACTGCACGGTGACCTCGTGGCTGCTGAGCCCGAGAACATGCGCGACGATCTCCTGGGTCTCGGAGGGGTGCTGGGTGCTGCTCTGCACGAACACCTGCCCGGACTCGTCGAGTCGGGCGAGCGCCGCATGCGTCTCCAGGTAGAAGTGCTCCTGGTCGGAGAACTGGAACTCGCCGCTGAACACGTGCGCCGAGTCGGCGAATCCGGCGTCGAGGTCGCCGGTGCGCATCACGGGCCGTGCACCGTGGAAGCTGTCGCCCGCGATCGCCTCCTCCAAGGTGATCACCGATGGCAGCTCCTCGACCTCCACCACGACGGCCTCCGCTCCGAGCCGGGCCGCCTCCAGGCTCTCGCCGAGCACCCAGGCGACCGCGTGGCCGTGGAACATGACCTCGTCGGGGAAGAGCGGCTCGTCGTGCTTCATGCCCGCGTCGTTGACTCCGGGCACGTCCGCGCCGGTCAGCACCCGTACGACACCGGGGACCGCGAGCGCGGGCGCGGTGTCGAGGGCGGTGATACGGCCATGGGCCGTCCTGGCCTGGACCGGGTGGGCGTGCAGGACGTCCTTGGTGCGCTGCACCAGGTCGTCGGTGTACAGCGCGGTGCCGGTGACGTGCTGGTGGGCGCTCTCGTGCGGCAGCGGAAGGCCGACCACGGGCTGTTCGGGGCGCTCGGACAGGTGGCTCATGGCTTATGCCCCCTCGGTGATCGGTGCGTTCGGCTGCTCGGCGAACAGCTTCTTCAGGCTCTGGCCGAGCATCGCGCTGCGGTACAGGGAGCTGGCGCGGTGGTCGTCCATCGGTGTTCCCTCGCCGCGCAGCACCCGGGCGGCGTTCTCGACGGTCCCGGCGGTCCAGGGCTCGCCCTCCAGGACCGCCTCGGTGGCGCGGGCGCGGATCGGGGTGGCGGCGACTCCGCCGAGTCCGATCCGGGCGGTGCGGACGGTCCCGTCCTCGATGTCGAGGGCGAAGGCGACGGCGACGCTGGAGATGTCGTCGAAGCGCCGCTTGGCGATCTTGTGGAAGGCCGTGACCGGTGCGAGCGGGCGCGGGATCCGGACCGAGCGGATGAGTTCGCCGGGGCGGCGCACGCTCTGCCGGTAGCC
This sequence comes from Streptomyces lothianensis, assembly GCF_047779955.1. Lineage (NCBI taxonomy): Bacteria > Bacillati > Actinomycetota > Actinomycetes > Kitasatosporales > Streptomycetaceae > Streptomyces > Streptomyces lothianensis. The sequence continues at coordinate 90,971 of NZ_JBLMKT010000072.1, forward strand.
GGTGAAGTAGTCGGCGAGCGGCACTTCGCGCTCGCCGTCCGCGTCGGCGAGCACCAGGGAGGCTTCGAGGGCAAGCAGTACCGGCGGGCCGTCGCCGATCGGGGAACCTGTGCCGAGGTTGCCGCCGAGGGTGGCTCCGTTGCGGATCAGCCGGGAGGCGAACTGCGGGAACAGCTCGGCGAGCAACGGCACTTCGCCGTCGAGGCGGCGCTCGATCTCGGTGAGGGTGAGGGCCGCGCCGATCTCGATGTGCTCGGATTCGATGCGCAGGTCGCGCAGTTCGGGCAGCCGGTCGACCGCGACGACGTGCTCCGCCCTGCGGGAGCGGATGTTCACCTCAACGCCCCAGTCGGTGGAGCCGGCGACCACCACCGCTTCGGGCCGTTCCCGCAGCAGCCGCAGGGTTTCGGCCAGGGTGTCCCTGCGCTCGAAGGTCCTGCCGTCCTGGGTGTACGCGGTGGAGGCCGGCGCGGGCGGGGCCTGGTCGCGGCGGCGGGCGAGCTCGTCGTCTGCGGCGGGGGCGCCGACGGCGAAGGCCGCGTCGCGGATGGGGCGGTAGCCGGTGCAGCGGCAGAGGTTTCCGCTCAGGGCGTGCAGGTCGAACCCGTTGGGCCCGTGCTCCGGGTCGCTGTGCGCGGCCTCCTGGTCGCCGCGTGCGGCCGCATGGTCGCCGTGCGGGGCCTCCTGGCCGCTGTGCGTCTGGCCCGTCGCGCAGCAGCGGTCGGGGCGGTAGTACTCGGCAGCCATGCTGCAGACGAAGCCGGGCGTGCAGTAGCCGCACTGGGAGCCGCCGCGCTGCGCCATCTCCTCCTGGACGGGGTGCAGATCACCGGCGGCGGAGGCGAGGCCTTCGGAGGTGACGACCTCCTGGCCGTCGAGGGCCGCGGCGGGGACGAGGCAGGCGTTGAGGGCCACCCAGTCGGTGGGCCGGTCGACGCCCGGGCGGGCCACGAGCACCGAGCAGGCGCCGCATTCGCCCTCGGCGCAGCCCTCCTTGGTGCCGGTGAGACCGCGCTCGCGCAGGAAGTCGAGCGCGGTGGTGTGGGGTGGTGCCGGGGCGAGCGGTGTCGGCTTCCCGTTGACAGTGATACGGGCCAAGATCGGGCCAGCTTTCTGTGTCGGCCCGCGCGGCAGGGGCGCGGCGGGCGCGGGGCGGGTACGCGCGGGCGTACGCGCCGGGGAAAGGGTGTGGGGAACGGGCCTGGAGGGTGCCGTCGGCAGGGCACGGACAGTGCTCGCAGAGGGACACGGCGTGCCCGCGGCGGAGTCCGGAGGGTGCCTCAGCAGGGCACTGCGCGCGGCGGGGTCAGCAGCCGTGGGCGATACGGCCAGGGACCCACGCGGTGCGCTGGGCGAGGCGGCCGAGGTCGGAGTAGGTGTTCATCCGGGGCTCGCCTCCTTTGCGCCGTCACAGGTCAGAGGCCCGCAACGTAGTCGCTCGCGCCGTGAGGGGTCAAGGGGTGCCCGGCGCGGCGGTGCGCGTGGGGCTTCGCATAGCCTCGTAGTAGGGAGTCAAGGAGGGTGACGGTGTCCAGAACGGGTGTGCGCTGGCTCGCGGGGGCCTTCGTCCTCGCGCTGATGGCCCTGACCGGCCCCAGCACGCCGGGCGGCCCGCTCGCTGCGCGGCCGCTGTCGCCCGACGCGGTCCGCGAGGTCGTCCCGAACCGGGTCATGACCTGGAACATCTGCAATCCCTGCAATGACACCGGTTTCAATGTGGGCCGCGCCGAGGAGATCGCGAAGTACGCGCCGCAGGTCGTCGCGCTGCAGGAGGCCTGTGTCCGGGACGTCAAGGCGATCCGGGACCATCTGGAGAACCTGCACGGCCTCGACTACCACGTCGCCTACGGCTCGGTCATGACCAGCTGGAACCGCTGCGGCGGCCTCCCCTGGGACCCGGGCGGCTTCGGTCAGGCCCTCCTGACGGCGGCGCCGGCCACCGACACGGTGAACGTCGAGTATCCCGACGGGGGTTCCGAGGACCGCGGCTATCTGGCGGTCACGACGGAGGTGGACGGCGAGGCCGTACGGGTCTTCGCCACGCATCTGGCCCAGCGGCAGCAGGCGGAGGTCCGCGCCGAGCAGGCCGCCGTGCTCGCCACCGAGGTCTCCCGCCACGAACGCGCCATCGTGCTGGGCGACTTCAACGCGCGGCCCGGCAGCACCGAGCTGGCCGTGCTGTGGGAGCTGGCCGAGGACGGCGATGCGCAGTGCAATCCCACGGCGCCCGTCAGCGGGGTCTGCGAGCCGACCACCGACTGGATGAGCAAGTTCGACTACACCTTCCTCCGGGGAGTGGCCGCCGTCGGCAACGGGGTGCAGCTCAGCCCGTATTCGGACCACAACCTGGTGTACACCGACGTGGAACTGGCCGCGCCCACGGCGTAGCGGCGCGACAGCGGCCCGGAACCGATGACTGCCGGGCGGATCCGGCGGCCGCCGGGCGGATCCGGCGGCTACGGAGCGGAATGATCCGCCTGGACGTGCGCGAGCAGCCGCTCCAGCGGGCGCGGAATCCGGTCCGGGTCGAGGGACCGCACCATGGCGTGCGCGTACTGGGACTTGCGGCCCGCATGGGTGCCCATGAAGCGGCGCAGCTGCTGGTCGATGCTGCGCCCGCGGTGGAAGGGCTGGTTCTGGAAGGTGCGGAAGGGCCGCAGCTCGTCCTCCGACTCGATGACCTGCTCCACCCCGGCCGGTCCGAGCGCGCGGATCAGCTCGTCCTCCAGGTCCTTCTCGCAGACGTAGAAACCGAGGGACTCCAGCTCCTCGCGGGTGTGCGCGATGCCGAACCCTTCGCGTTCCAGGGCCCGTTGGAAGTGGCGCACCTCCCCCGCATCGCACAGTCCGGTCGTGGGGAGCCCGAGCCCCTGGGGCCCGCAGCGGGCGAGGAAGTGGCCGATATTGGTCGCGCCGCCGAGCGGGATCACCGCGATCGACTCGGCCGCGAGATCGCGTCCGCGGCGCGCTGCCAGGGCGTCGAGGGCGCGCACATCGCTGTCGCCCTCGACCAGGACGACGGTGCGCAGCCCGATCCGTTCCGCGAGTTCGCCGGCCCGCGCACCGGCCGCCGACTCCTCCCCCGCCGGCCGTGCTGCCCACTGGGTGACCGCGCTACGGAACTGTCCCATGTCGTTCATGGATCCAGTCTCGCAGCGCGGCCGCCCAGGAGGCCAAGGCTATTTGCGCGCATCGGCGCCTTGTGGCGGGTCACGTGCGGCGGGCCCATGACATCGGCGTCGCCGTGGGCGGCCGCGCCGAAGCCGGCGGTGGGCTTGCGTCTCGCCCACCCCCTCATACCGGGATGATCACTTCCCAGGTGTCCACCGCGCAGTCCGGCCGCATCCCATGACGCGCGTAGAGCGCGGGCGCCCCGGTGGAGTTCTCGGTGTCGACGCCGAGTCCGATCCGCTCGCGTCCGAGGCCCGCGTAGTACCAGAAGGCGTAGCGCAGCAGATAGCCGGCGATGCCCCGGCCGCGGGCCGCGCGCAGCACCCCGAGGTTGCTGATCCAGCCGGTCCCGATGCCGTCGTTGCGGGTGCGGATCGCCGCGACGTCGCCCAGTGACTCCTCCCGGGCGATCCAGATCAGCGAGAAGTCGGCGTGGTCCGCGTCGATGTCGTGGAGCCACTGCTCGTACGTGCGCGGCTGGTGGTCGAAGTGTTCGGCGAAGGACTCCTGCAGCAGCGCGTGTACGGTCCGCCGGTCGGCCTCGTCGGCGCAGGGCCGCAGACACACCCCGGGCAGCGGTTCGGGCATGGTGTCCTCGGCGGGTGACAGGGCGCGCTCCAGCACGTGGTACCGGCGTACGGTCCGCCAGCCGCGTGCGCGCAGCACCGCCTGGTCGGCCGTGGTGTTGCTGTGCAGCCCCTGGTGCACGACCGCCCGGCGGGCGCCGTTGGCCGCGGCGCGTTCGACGGCTCTGGCCTCCGTCAACTCCAGGAGCGTGCGGGTGGCTTCCGCGCTTCCGGGCAGCAGGAAGAGGTCCGCGTCGATCCGTTCGCCGCCGGACTCGTCCCACAGCAGCGCGTAGCCGACCAGCCGTTCGTTCTCGTGAAGGAGCCAGGAGTCCCGTCGCAGATCGACCTCGGGATGCTTCCACTCGGCGAGGATCTCGCCCACCGCCGTCTCGCGGCGGCCCACCTCGATCTCGTCCACATCGTTGAGCAGCACACAGACGGCGTCCGCATCGTCGAGACTCGCGGGCCGCACGCTCAGAGTCGTCATGCGGCTCACTCTCGGCCGCCGGGCGGGTCGCCGCAACGCAGTTTTCCCGCACCGCAGGAAGCCCCCGCCCACCGGCTAGCCGATCTCCACGGTCTTCGCCCAGCCCGGCACGGGATCCGGTACGTACCCGCTGTCGTCGTCCTCGTCGTAGCCGGACCGCGGGAAGAGCCCGACGACCGTCCGGCACGGGGGTGCCTGCGCGGGCCAAGGGGTCTGGCCGTCCGTCAGCGCGACGATCACGTCCGGTTTCGGGCCGCCGCGCAGCACCTTCGCGAAGCCGGCGCGCAGATCCGTGCCTCCGCCGCCGAGCAGCGGGATGCCCGCGCCGCGGCACAGCGGGTGCACGAGGCGCGCCGAGGCATCGCAGGGCACCACGTTCACGAGGTCGCGGCGGCCACCCAGCGTGCGCGAGATGGCGGCGACTTCGAGGAGCGCCGAGCCGAGTTCCGCATCGCTGACCGAGCCCGAGGTGTCGATGATGATGCTGACGCGGGGCGGACGGCGGCGAAGGCTCGGCAGGATGATGCCGGGCAGGCTCACGGAGCGCCGCGAGGGTCTGCCGTACGTGTAGTTCTCGCCCGCCCCGGGTACCGAGGCGGCCGAGCGGATCGCCGCGCCGAGCAGCTCGCGCCAGGGCTGCGGCGGGTGCAGCGCCTGTTCCGCCCAGCGTTCCCAGGCCTTCGAAGCGCGGCCGGGCCGCCCCTTGATGCCCTGCGCCACCCGGTAGCGCACCAGGTCCCGTTCCTGCGCGCTCAGTCCGCTCGCCCCGTCGGGTCCGAGGTCCCAGGGCCGTTCGTGTCCGTCGGCGCCGCTGCCGCAGTCGAGCCAGGCGAAACGCTCGGTGCCGGGGCCGAGGCGGAACTGGCCCAGGTACTCCTCCATCAGCTGCCCGTCGGCCAGTCGCAGGGTGCTGGGCCACACCGCCCCCTTGGGCGGCACCAGGCCGTCCCCGTACGCATCGTCGTTGATCTCGCAGTCCGCCGCGATGTTCATCCGCAGCCGCTCGGCCGAGCCGCTCAGCCCGTGCCGCCGGGCGTACCGGTCGCCGCGGCCGTGGTGGTCCCGCAGCAGATGCGAGACCTCGTGCACCCAGACGGAGGCGAGTTCCTCGACGGGCATCCGGTCCACGAAGCCGGGGGCGACATAGCAGCGCCAGTGCCGGTCGACCGCCATGGTGGGCACGGACCGTGAGGGGATGACCTGGAGGGCGAACAGGGCAGTCGCCAGATACGGGCGGGCGCGGACCGCCTGCAGCCGGGCCGCGTACAGCTTTCCGGTGTCGAGGCCGGCGTCCTGTCGAGCGTCGGTGCCGGCTTCCTGCCCGGCGTGGGGGCCGGTCTCCGGCCTCGTACGGGGGCCGGACTCGTGGCCGGCGTCCAGGCCGGTCCCCGTATCGCTCCTCATCGGCCCACACCTGCCGCCGCCCCCGCCTTCGCCTTGACCCGGGCCGCCGCATGCTCGGCGCCCCGGGAGACCGAGACCACCCCGGCGAGCTGCTCGATCGCCTCGGGCACCGGCCAGTTCTCGCGCCGCAGCGAGGCGAGCGTGGTCGCCGGAACGACCACGAGGTCCGGCGCCCCGGCCTCCAACGCCCGCACCAGGAGCGCCCAGGCCGCGTCCCAGCGCTCGCGCTCCGGACGCGCCCGTACGGCGGCCACCGCCGAGTCGAGTACGGCCTGCCGCAGGTCACCGCGGTCCGGCAGTTCGGCCGAGGCCGGGTCGGCGAGCAGCAGTTCGGGATCGGGCAGGTCCATCCGGTCGAGGGAGGCGAGCAGTTCGAAACCGGGTCCGTCGCCGACCGTGCCCCGCACGAGGAGCGAGAGCACCTCGCGGGGCGCGTCGGCCGCGGTCGCGAAGGCGATGAGTCGCAGCGTCATCTCCCAGCTGCGCGGCGAGGGCCAGGCGCCGCCGCGCCGGGTCTCGGTGCTCGGCAGCCGGTGCACGAGCCCGGCGCGTGCCGACAGCAGCTCGCAGACGGCGCGCCGGGCGTACGCGACGGCTTCGGGCAGCCGCTGCGGGTCGAGCCTGGGCAGCGTGGCGCGCGGCCAGACCCCGCCGAGGCCCCGGACCACGACCTCCTGGTCGTGCGCCCAGTGCAGATGGACGAACCGGTTGGCCAGTGGCGCGCTCAGCTCCCAGCCGTCGGCGGCCGAGGCGCGCGGATTGGCCGCGGCCACGATCCGGACTCCGTCCGGCAGCCGCAGCGCGCCTATGCGGCGTTCGAGGACGACCCGGAGGAGTGCGGCCTGCACGGCGGGCGGTGCGGTGGACAGCTCGTCGAGGAACAGGAGCCCCTTCCCGGCCCGTACGAGCCGGACGGCCCAGTCCGGCGGGGCCATCGGCACGCCCTGCTCCGCCGGATCGTCGCCGACGATCGGCAGCCCCGCGAAGTCGGAGGGTTCGTGGACGCTCGCGATGACGGTGGTCAGCGGCAGTTCGAGCGCCTCGGCGAGCCGGGTCAGCGCGGCCGTCTTGCCGATCCCGGGCTCGCCCCACAGGAGCACCGGCAGATCGGCGGCGACGGCGAGGGTGAGGGCGGCGAGCTGGTCGTCGGGGCGCGGTTCGGTCGTGGACTCGTCCAGGAGCTTCAGGAGGTCGGCGGCGGTGTCGAGTTCGGGCCTGGCCGGCGGCATGGGCATGGGCATGGGTGCGTGTGTCATGTGGAGATCACCTTGTGTGTACGAGGAGGAGTTCCGGGCCGTACGGGTGTACGCCCGGTGGATCGCCGAAGTCGGCGGAGGTCAGCGCCGGCGGGTGTGGCGCAGGCAGGCGTGGAGCGGGTGAGTGCGCCCGGGGCCGCAGCGGCGGCACCAGTGGTTGCCCGCGGGGAGGTGGCCGGCGAGCCCGGCCCGGTAGAGGCCATGGTCGATGCGCCGGAGCGCCGCGGTCTCCAGGGCCTCGCGCAGCGGCCCTTCGCGCAGGACCGCTTCGGGTCCGAGCAGCCCTTCGACGACGGCGAGCGCGCCTTCCGTATCGCCGTGGGCGAGGCGTTCGCGTACCCCGTCCAGGGCCTCGGGACGGCGGTGGACGACATCGATGGCCTGCAGGCACGGCATCGGCGGACCGCCGAAGGCGGTCAGGAGTTCCTCGCGCCGCAGCTCCTCCGGTTCGTGGTCGAGCGCGGCCAGCCGGCCGTCCACGAAGCCGATGCGGTGCCGTGCCCCTCGGCAGTCGACGAGCTGCGGGGCCCCAAGCTGCTGCGGCGGCCGCCTCCGTACGGGCGCGTCGGTGAGCGCCGTGGCGACCAGCGGGTGCAGCTGCCCGGCGTCGATCAGGCCCGCCCGCAGCAGTTCCAGATCGGGTGGCACCCAGGTGGCGGCATCGGGCAGCAGCGGGTGCTTCTCCGCGGCGGCACGGGTGACCTGTGTGACGCGGCGCTCGCCCGTGTCGATCGCGAGCCGCCGCCCCCGCCCCGCGGACACCACAACCCGCCCTTCGGGCCCGCGCCCCTCGGCGGCAAGCACGCGGCGCGCCTCGTCGGCCCAGCGGTGCACGGCCCAGTTCGGCTCCATGTCCCCCTGGAGCATGAGCGGTTGAGGCTGGCCCATGGCCCGTTCACGCAGCTCACCCGCCCTGCGCGCATCCCACAGATGCCGGTGCAGATCGAGCCGGAAGCGCGCGTTCGGCCGGGGATGGGGATGCGCGGACCCGCGGGGGCGTGCACCGTCCCACACCGTCAGGCTGATGCGCTGCCCGGCTTCCGCCCACGCGGGCGGGGTGCGTACGACGAGATGCGGCCTGCGGCCCGGGATCTCGGTGGCATACCGGGCGAGGGACAGGGTCAGGCCGGGACGGAGCAGCCCGTCGGGGCTGATCCGCGGGAAATGCCAGCGGAGCAGGTCGGGGGCGAAGTGCCGTAGATCGCGGCGGATACGGAGGGCGGTCTCCCGGCCGTACGCACCGGCGATGCGGCGCAGGTCGAGATCGACGTCGACACGGGCGGCCGCGCAGGCGCCCGCCCAGTCGCCGCCGGCACGCCGCTCGGCGGCGGAATCGATCATGGGGGCCGGCACGGCGAACTCGCGCACGCGCAGCCAGCAGGAGAGCCGGGCGGCACCGGACTCGGGTGCGGAGGGGACTTCGGATCGGGTCTCGGTCGCAGTGAGCATCAGCACTCACCTGGAGCGGACGCGACCCCCAATCCGTCGGCGGAGGAAGGAACGTAGGTCATCATCGTCGGCGAGCGTAGCCGCAACTGCGCACCACGCACCATCGATTTATGCGCGCCCTCGTTCCGGCCGCGGGCAGCGCATGGCCATCCGGGCCCTGAGCGGCAAGACTGGCCGGTGACCACCCGCCGCCGTCGAGGCCGTCGAGGAGGCCCCCATGACCACCCAGGAGCCGCGTGTCGAGCTCACCGATGCGGCCGGCGAGCTGCTGCGGAAGCTGCGGGCCCGGCACGGGCCGCTGATGTTCCACCAGTCCGGCGGCTGTTGTGACGGCAGCGCGCCGATGTGTTACCCGGAGGGCGAGTTCCGCACCGGCGACTCCGATGTGCTGCTCGAGTCGCTGGCCGTCGAAGGAATGGCGGAGCCGGTCGGGTTCTGGATGTCGAGGAGCCAGTACGAGGCCTGGCGCCACACCCGGCTGATCGTCGATGTGGTCGAGGGCCGGGGCGGCGGGTTCTCGCTGGAGGCGCCCGAAGGCGTCAGGTTTCTGATCCGCTCCCGGATGCTCGGCACCTGAGCACGCCGGGGCGCCCGGGGTCGACGGCCCTCAGGGGTTGAGGTTGCTGACGATGTCCGCGGTGGCCGTCAGACCGTTCTGGATGGTGGGTGCCATGCTGCTGCTCGCGAGGTAGAAGCCGAGCAGGACGCAGACGACCGCGTGCGAGACCTTCAGTGCCCCGTTGCGGAGGAACACGATCGCGAGGATGAGCAGCAGTACTACAACTGACACCGAAATGGCCATCGTCCGGACTCCCTACGCGCCTCCGCCACGCGAGCAACCGTGGCGTTTCCGCCGTAAGTCTCGCGTGGCGGAGGGGGCGTCCGGCCCACTGACATGTCCTCCGAACGTGTGTTACGGGGAGTTACGGCCCTCGTAGGGGCGCAGGCGCTCACCGGTCGTAGGCGTCGAGGAAGGCTTCGAGCGCCACGGGGTCGTCGGTCCGGCCGGCCCGCGGCCGGGTCTTCGGCCGATCCGCAGCCGGGTCTTCGGCCGATCCGCAGCCGGGTCTTCGGCCGGTCCGTACGGGATCAGGAACCCAGCTCGGACCAGTGCACCACGCGGTCGCACCAGCGGGTGAGCAGTACCTTGTCATGGCCGACGGCGAGCAGTCCGGCGCCACTGTCGGCGCGGTAGTCCTCGACGGCGCGGACCAGCGCGGCGGTGGTGGAGGCATCCAGCATCGCGGTCATCTCGTCGCAGACGAGCAGGCGCGGGCGCAGAATCAGCGCGCGAGCCACGCAGGCCCGTTGCAGCTGTCCGTCGCTCACCTCGTGCGGGCGACGCCCGAGCAGGTCCTCGCCGAGTCCGACACGCGCGGCGAACTCCCGTACTGCATCGGCCGCTTCGGCGGCGCGCCCGACCGACCGCAGTGGTTCGGCGATCAGGGCGGCCAGGGTGAGGCGGGGATCGGCCGAGAGCCTGGGCTGCTGGAAGACCACGCCGAAGAAGGTGCGCTGGGCCCGCGGCGCCCGGTGGCGCCAGCCCTTCGCCTCGGTGCCGTCGATGAGGACGCGGCCGGATTCGGGCCGGTGCAGGAGCGCCGCGACCTTGGCGAGCGTGGACTTGCCGCAGCCGCTGGGCCCGAGCAGGCCGACCGCCTCGCCGGTCCGCACCGTGAGCGAGACGCCTTCGACGACCGGCTTGTGACGCTCGTATCCGGCGGTGATCGCTTCCAGCCGAAGCAGGTGCGGTTCGGACAGGTCAGGCTCAGACAGGTCAGGCTCAGACAGGTCCGCTTCAAGCAGGTCCGCTTCAAGCAGGTTCGGTTCAGGCTCGATCGGCTCAGGCATGTCCGGCCTCCAGGGCCACGTGATGGCAGGCCACCGCGTCCTCGAACAGCGGCTGCACCCGGCATTTCTCGCTCGCGCGCGGACAGCGCTCGGCGAAGGCGCAGCCCTCCGGCAGCGCGCCCAGCTCGGGCGGCATCCCGGAGATGGGCTCGAACCGCCGTTCCGGGAGCGCGTCGAGCAGCCCGCGGGAGTACGGGTGGCGGGGTCCGCGGGCGCCGAAGAAGTCGCCGGCGGCGGCGATCTCGACGATGCGGCCCGCGTACATCACGGCGACCCGGTCGGCGATGCGCTCGGCGGCCGCGAGGTCGTGCGTGATCATCAGCAGGGCGCGGGAGTCGCCGGTGTGCCGGGCCAGTTCGTCGACGGTGTGCTCGACGAGTTCGCGGTCGAGTCCGGTGGTCGGCTCGTCGGCGAGCAGCAGCGGCGCATCGCCGATCAGGGCGAGCGCGGTCGCGGCGCGCTGGGCGAGGCCGCCGGAGAGTTCGTGCGGGTGGCGGTCGAGATGTCCGGCGGGGAACGAGGCCCGCTCGGCGGCCTCGACGGCGGCCTGGCGCAGCCCGGCGCGCCGGGCGCCCCGCAGCGCCCGTACGGTCTCCTCCAGTTGGGAGCGGATGGTGCGCACAGGGGTGAGGTGCGCGGCGGGCGACTGCGGTACGAGACCGACCCTGCGGCCGCGGACGTGGCGCGCGAGGGTCCACTCGTCGGCCGCGAGCAGATCCGTCCCGTCGCCGAGCAGCGCCGAACCGGCGGTTTCGGCGTTCTCGGGGAGCAGCCCGAGCAGCGCGGAGGCGAGCACGGACTTGCCGCAGCCCGACTCCCCGACGAGTGCGAGCCGCTCGCCCGCGTGCAGCGTGAAGCGGACGTCGGTCACGGCCCGGACAGGGCGCCCGGTGGGCATCCGGAAGCGTACGGACAGGCCCCGTACGTCGAGCACCGGAGTCCTCGCGGACGCGTCGGGCTCTCCGGTCGCCGCAGATACATCGGACGCCGGGGTCCTCGCAGGCCCGTCGAAGGCCGGACTCGTCGTGGTCGTCACAGCATCAGCTCCGATCGGCGGCGCGGATTGAGCCGCTCGCGCCAGGCGCCCGCGAGGCCCGCGATCGCCAGGGTCGGCACGATGATGAACAGGCCGGGGAACAGCGTCGGCCACCAGTCCCCCGCGAGCAGCGAGCCGCGCGCGGACTGCACGAGGGTGCCGAGGCTCGCCTCGTGGGTGGGCAGGCCCAGGCCCAGGAAGGACAGGGCGGACTCGTGCCAGATGGCGTGCGGCACCATCAGGACGGCGGCGAGTCCCGCCTGCGGCAGCACGCCCGGCAGCAGATGCCGTACGGCGACCCGCCACCGTGAGGCCCCGCCGGAGACGGCCGCGTCGATGTACGGGCGCGAGCGCAGCGAGAGGACTTCCGCGCGCACGATACGGGCCGTGGACAGCCAGTGCGTCAGTGCCACCGAGACCACCACGGGCCACACCCCGGGCCGGAACATCGCCACGATGAAGATGCCGAGCAGCAGATGCGGCACGGAGGAGAACAGGTCGACCAGGCGCATGACGCACCGGTCCACGCGCCCGCCCGCGGCCGCCGCGGCGGCACCGACGGCGGTCCCGATCACGGTGGCCACGACCGCGGCGACCACGCCGACGAGCAGCGAGACCCGCAGCCCGTAGACGCAGCGCAGGAGCAGGTCCCGGCCGACGTCGTCGGTGCCGAACGGGTGGGCGAGGGACGGCGGCTGCAGTTTGGCCGCGAGGTCCACGGCCTGCTCGTCGAGCTGGACGAGCGGCGGTACGAGCAGCACCGCGAGCACCATCGCCGCGACAAGCACGGCGGAACTGCCCACGCGCCAGGTGCGGGTGGAGCGGCGGCGCACTCCGCGCACCCGCCAGCCGGTCCCGGCAGCCTCAGTGGCCTCAGCGCCGGTCCCAGCAGCCCTTGCCTTCTCAGCAGTCTCCGTGGCCTCGGTTGTCACAGTGGTCTCAGCCATCGAATCCCACCCTCGGATCGGCGAGCCCGTACAGCAGGTCCGCGACGAGATTGCCCAGCAGCACCGCGGCCGTGGCGAGCGCGGTGAGCGCGGCCAGGAGCGCGAAGTCCACCGAGGTGGCGGCCTCGACGGTGGCGGCCGCGATCCCGGGCCAGCTGAAGACGGTCTCCACCAGGAGCGCCCCCGTGATGAGTTCGGGCACGCGTGATCCGATCAGGGTCAGGACCGGCAGGAGGCCGGAGCGCAGCGCGTGCCCGAGCAGCACGGTCCGCTCGGCGATCCCGCGGGCCCGCGCCCCGCGCACCGGATCCTCCGCGAGCGCGTCGCCGACTCCCTGGCGTACGTAGAGGACGAACCAGGGCAGCTGCGAGACGGCCAGCACGCAGGCGGGCAGCACCAGATGGCCGGCGACCTGCCCGGCGGTGACCGTACTCGCGCCGGTGTCGGTCAGGCCGCCCGCCGGCAGCACGTCGAGCTGCAGCGCGAAGAACCACACCGCGAGCAGCCCCAGCCAGAACGGCGGGGCCGCTTCGAGTACGTACGCGAGCGAGGTGACGGCCCGGTCGAGCCAGCCGCCGGGGCGGCGGGCGGCGAGCACGCCGAGCGTCGTGCCGAGGAGGATCGCGAGCAGGAAGGCGGTGGCAGCGAGCAGCACCGACCAGCCGAGCCGCTCGCCGATGACCTGGGCGACGGGCCGGCGCATCACCAGGGAGTCGCCGAAGTCGCCGTGCAGCGCGGCGCTCAGCCAGTCCCACCAGCGGCTGAGCAGCGGCTGGTCGACGCCGAGGTTGGCCCGCAGCTGGTCAAGGGTCTCCTCGGAGGCGGTGAGTCCGCCGATGCCCGCGTAGGCCTGCACGGGGTCGAAGGGCGAGGCCTCGGCGATGGCGAAGACCCCGAAGGTGACGGCAAGCAGGACGGGCACGGCGGCCAGGAGCCGCCGTCCCGTCATGCGCGCCATCGCCGTCCAGGGGATGCGCGGGATCACTTCTGCGGCTGCCAGTCCTCGACGTTCCACCACGGGCCGGTGGCGAAGCCGTGGTCGTGCGGTTCGACCTGGGTGGTGAGGCTGCCGTAGGCGTCGTCGACGACGTACACGTGGTCGATGTGGGTGAGGAAGGTGTAGGCCGGGTCCTTCGTCAGCTCGCGCTGCACCGTGGCGTAGGCGGCCTCGCGCTCGGCCGGGTCGGCGCTCCTGCGGCCTGCTTCGAGGGCCTTGTCGATGGCCGGGTTCGCGTAGTACGCCATGTTGTTGAAGTCGTTGCCGCCGACGAAGCGCGAGTGCAGCATCGGGTACTGGTCGAAGTCCGGGTCGGCGGGTGCGCCGCCGCCGGCGAGCACCGCGTCGGTCTCCATCCTCGGCTGGATGACCTCCCAGGTGCCGGCCTGCACCTTGACCTCGATGCCCGCCTTCTTGGCGTCGGAGGCGTAGGCGAGGGCGTGGTCCTGGCGGAGTTTGTCGCCGGAGACGTACCAGAGCGGGAAGGAGGCGCGGACGCCGTCCTTCTCGCGGATGCCGTCGGAGCCCTTCTTCCAGCCGGCCTCGTCGAGGATCTTCTCGGCCTGCTTCAGATCCTGGGCGCGCTCGGTACCCTTCGCGAACCAGGGGCTGTCGGTCGGCACCGGCCCGTAGGCCTCCTTGCCCGCCCCGTAGAGGATGGAGTCGACCATCGCCTTGCGGTCCACGGCCACGTCGAGGGCGCGGCGGATCGCGGTGTCGCCCGCGGCCTTGTTGCCGCTCGGCAGCGTCACCACGCGGTAGTCGAAGCTGGTCGCCTCGTATGTCCTGCGGTTCTTGTCGCCGGCGAAGGTCTTCGCCAGGTTCGGCGGCAGGATGGCGCCGTCGAGGTCGCCGCTGCGCAGCCGGGTGGCGCGGATGTCGTCGTCCTTGATGATCGCCATGGTGAAGTTCTTCACCTTCGGCGCGCCGCCCCAGTAGTCGGGATTGGCCTTGAAGGTGAGCTTCTCGCCCTTGGACCAGTCCACCAGCGTGTAGGGGCCGGTGCCGACGGGTTCGGTGCCGAGCGGGCCGGTGTTCACGTCCTGCTTCGAGGCGATGTGTGCGGGGGCGATGGCGTGCACGGTGCGCTCGGCGAACGGCGCGTACGGGTACTTGAGATGGAAGACGACCTCGTCCTTGCCCTTCGCCTCCACGCTCTCCAGCGCGTCGAGCTCGGACTTGTAGGCGTTGTTGGTCTTCTCGTCGAGGATCGTCTCGTAGGTGTAGACGACGTCCTTCGCGGTGAAAGGCTTCCCGTCGCTGAACTTCACGTCCTCGCGCAGCTTGTACGTGTACGTGAGTCCGTCGGCGCTCTTCTTCGGCAGCTCGGCGGCGAGCGCGGGCTCCAGGTTCATCCCGGCGTCGTGGGTGAGCAGCCCGTCGAAGATCTTCGAGTTGCCGTCCTTGCCGTAGCCGAGCAGCGGACTGAGGCTCTCCGGCTCGTACGCGATGCCGACGACCACCGAGGCGCCGGCGCCCGCGGTCCCGGAGTCGCCCCCACCGGGCGCGGAACAGGCCGACGCCCCGACCGCCAGAGCGGCCAGTGCCCCGGCTCCCCGTATCGCCGCGCCTCGCATGCCCCTACCTCTATTCAAGATCGACTGTTGTTGCGAACAGTTCGCAATTATGCCCCAGGCGGTCGACGCACGATGCCATGGGGGCACATAGGCGCAGGTGGCGGGGCATACGAAGACGCCCCTACCCCGTGATGACCGGGCAGGGGCGCCGCGTGGGCCGCGGGGCTACGGGGCTCCAGGGGGCTACGGGGCCTGCAGATCCACGAGCTCGGCCACCGCCTCACGGTGCGCCCCGGCCGTACCCAATGCGATGGAGTCGGTCTTGGCGCGCTTCAGATAGAGGTGGACGGGGTGTTCCCAGGTCATGCCGATGCCGCCGTGCAGTTGCAGTGCCTCCTCGGCCGCGTGGACCGCGACCGGCGAGCAGTACGCCTGGGCCAGGGAGGCGGCGAGCGGCGCCTCGTGCGAACCGGTGACCAGTGCGTCGGCGGCGTTGCGGGCCGCGGCGCGGGCGTGCACGGTCTGCAGCCAGAGTTCGGCGAGTCGGTGCTTCAGTGCCTGGAAGGAACCGACCGGACGGTTGAACTGGTTGCGGCTCTTCGTGTACGCCACCGTCTCCGTCAGGCACCAGTCGGCGAGGCCGAGTTGCTCGGAGGCGAGCAGCGCGGCTCCCGCCCGCAGTCCCCGGCGGACGGCCGAATCCGCCTCGCCCGCCGCTGCCAGGAGACGCCCCGGAGCGGACTCCAGGGTCAGCACCGACAGCGGACGGGTCAGGTCCAGCGGGGTCTGTGCGGTCAGGTGCACACCGTCGGCGGTCGTGTCGACCGCGTACAGGCCGCTCCCCGCGGGGACGAGCAGCACATCGGCCGACGCCGCGTCCGCCACCGCGGTGATCCGGCCGGTCAGCCTGCCGCCCGTCTCCTCGATCCGCGCGTACGAGGCCGAGGGCGCCGTCGACAAGGGCAGTGCGAGGATGCCGACGGAGCGGCCCGCGGCGAGCGCACCGACGAGCTCCTCGGCCGCGGTGGACGCGCAGCCGAGGAGCGTCTCGGTGGCGATCACCGCGCTGGTCAGATACGGGACCGGGGCGACGCGGCGGCCCAACTCCTCCAGGACGACGGCCGCTTCCCGTGCACCCGCACCCTGGCCGCCGAGCGATTCCGGCACCAGGAGTCCCGCCAGGCCCATGTCCGAGGCGAGGGTCTTCCACAGGTCGCGATCGTGCGGCTCCCCGGATTCGGCGCGCGCGACGACCTGTGCCGGTGCGCAGCGGTCGGTCAGCAGCGAGCGGACCGCCGCACGCAGTTCGTCCTCGGTCTCCGAGTACAGAAGATCGCGCGGCGTCGTCATCGGGTCAGGTCCTTCCAGGCGATGTCCTTGTCGGTGCGCGGCTCGGATGGCAGGCCCAGGACGCGCTCGGCGACGATGTTGAGGAGCACCTCGCTGGTGCCGCCTTCGATGCTGTTGCCCTTGGAGCGGAGATAGCGGTATCCGGCCTCACGGCCCACGAAGTCGACGATCTCGGGGCGGCGCATCGTCCAGTCGTCGTACAACAGGCCTTCCTCGCCGAGCAGTTCCACCTCCAGGCCGCTGATCTCCTGGTTGAGGCGGGCGAAGGTGAGCTTCATGCCGGAGCCCTCGGGGCCGGGTTGCCCGGCCACGAGCTGCTGGCGCAGCCGTTCACCGGTCAGCCGTGCCACCTCGGCCTCGACCCACAGCCCGACGAGCCGGTGGTGCAGATCGCGGGTGCGCAGCTCGGGTCGTTCGCGCCAGGCGGCCGCGGCCGGGCCGATCATGCCGCCCTCACGGGGCAGCCGCATCCCGCCGATGGCGACGCGTTCGTTCATCAGCGTGGTCTGGGCGACCTTCCAGCCCTCGCCGACCTCGCCGAGCCGGTGGGCGTCGGGGATCCGCACCTCGGAGAGGAACACCTCGTTGAACTCGGCCTCGCCGGTGATCTGCCGCAGCGGCCGCACCTCGACGCCCGGGTCGGTCATGTCGCAGACGAAGTAGGTGATGCCGCGGTGCTTGGGCAGGTCGGGGTCGGTGCGGGCGATGAGGATGGCCCAGCGCGCGCTGTGCGCGTTCGACGTCCACACCTTCTGCCCGGTGACGATCCAGTCTCCCCCACTCTCGGCTTCGCTCGAGCGGGATGTGCCCCCTCCCTCGCGTACGGCCTTCGTGCCCAGCGCCGCCAGGTCGGAGCCCGCGCCCGGTTCGCTGAACAGCTGGCACCAGACCTCCTCGCCACGCCACAGCGGCCCGAGGAAGCGCTCCTTCTGCTCGGGGGTGCCGAAAGCGAGGATCGTGGGCGCCGCCATGCCGAGGCCGATGCCGATGCGCCGCGGATCGTTGTCCGGCGCCCCCGCGGCCTCCAGCTCGGCGTCGACCACTGCCTGCAGGGAGCGCGGGGCGCCGAGACCGCCGAGGCCCTCCGGGTAGTGCACCCAGGCGAGCCCGGCGTCGAAACGCGCCTTGAGGAAGTCCGCGCGCGAGGTGGTGGCCGGCGGGTGCGCGGCGAGCAGCTCCCGGGTCCGTGCGATGAGGCCGGCTGCGTCCGTGATGCCTGCGCCCGTCATGCCTGCACCCCTTCCGACGCGGAAGCCGCGTCCGGCACGGAAGCCGCGTCCGCCGCGGCGGCCGGGTCCGGTACGACCGCCACGCGGCCGGTGGTGACGCCGTCGGCGACCCGCTGCACGGCCTCGGCCGCGCCCGCGAGCGATACCCGCTCGCTGACCAGCGGCTTGATGGCTCCCTTGGTGGCGAGTTCGGTGAGCTGCTCGTGGCACCGGGCCACGGACGCCGGGTCCTTGGTGTTGTACAGGCCCCAGTGCAGGCCCATGATCGAGTAGTTCTTGATGAGGGCGTGGTTGAGCCCGGGCGTGGGGACGACTCCGCTGGCGAAGCCGATGACGACGATCCGGCCCTCGAAGGCCACGGCCTTCGCGGACTGCGCGTACGCCTCGCCGCCCACCGGGTCGTAGATCACGTCCGCGCCCCGGCCGCCGGTGGCCTCCTTGACCGCGGCCACGACGTCCTCGCCGCGCCGGTCGATCACCACATCGCAGCCGAGCTCCTCGGCGGTACGCACCTTCGCCGCGCCGCCGACCACGCCGATGACCCGCGCCCCGGCCGCCTTGCCGAGCTGTACGGCGGCACTGCCGACCCCGCCGGCGGCCGCGTGCACCAGGAGGGTCTCGCCGGCCTGCAGCGCGGCCCTGCGGTGCAGGGCGAACCAGCCGGTCTGGTAGCCGATGTGCAGAGCCGCCGCCTCGGCGTCGTCGAGCGCGTCGGGGGCGGGCAGTGCGGCCGCCTCGTCCACAAGGGCGTACTCCGCGAAACCGCCGTGCGGCAGGGCGGGGTTGGCAATCACGCGCCGCCCGTCCCCGGTCTCCCCGCAGATCTCGACGCCGGGGGTGAACGGCAGCGGAGGCCGGACCTGGTACTGGCCGCGGCAGAGCAGCGCATCCGGGAAGTTGATATTGGCCGCCCGCACCTTGACGAGCAGCTGCCCCTCACCGGGCGTGGGCGCGGCCACCTCGTCGAGCCGCATCACCTCGCCCGGCTCACCGTTCTCGTGCACTCGCCATGCCTGCATGCGGGGCCTCCACAGAGGGGGTGGACTGTCTCTCCCGCGCATACTAAGCGGTCGCTTGGCTTCTGGGAACGGTCCGGAGCCGACTTTCCACCACCTCACCCCAGCTCCCTCAGCCGGCCCCCTCCCCCCTCAGCCCCTCAGCCCCTCAGCCCTTCAACCCTTCAGTCCCCCGACGCGGCCCGCTTGGGCCTGGCCCGTACATGCATCCGCTCCCCCTGTGGCCCGAACAGGCTCAGCACCTCCACAGGCCCGTCCACCGCGTCGAACCAGTGCGGTACCCGCGTGTCGAACTCGGCCGCCTCGCCCGGACCGAGCACCACATCGTGGTGCGCGAGCCTGAGGCGCAGCCTCCCGGAGATGACGTACAGCCACTCGTAACCCTCGTGGGTGCGCTGATCCGCGT
This sequence comes from Streptomyces lothianensis, assembly GCF_047779955.1. NCBI lineage: Bacteria > Bacillati > Actinomycetota > Actinomycetes > Kitasatosporales > Streptomycetaceae > Streptomyces > Streptomyces lothianensis. Next base: position 109,656 of record NZ_JBLMKT010000072.1, read on the forward strand.
GTTCGCGCCGGGGGTCCGGGCCCGCAAAAACGATCTTGTAGGCCTGCAGCCCTCCGGGCTGACTGCCGAGCGGCACATACGTACGCCCCTCACGCACGACCGGCTTCGCCCGCACCCGCGGATCGCCGACCTCCGGCGCGCCGACGAGTTCGTCGAGCGGCACCTGATGGGCGCGGGCGATCGGAAGCAGCAGTTCGAGGCTCGGTCTGCGATGCCCGGATTCGAGCCGCGAGAGTGTGCTCACGGAGATCCCGGTGACCTCGGACAGCCCGGCCAGCGTGACATCGCGCTCCTTGCGGATGCTCCGCAGCCGCGCCCCCACCTCGGCGAGCACCGCGTCCATCTCTTCCCCGGGATCGGCCACAGTCACCATCCAGCATCCGAAGTTTTGCGATTACGGCAACAACGTTTGCCCATTCTGCCGGAGGCGGCGCACGCTCGCAGCGGAGGTGGTCGAGATGACCCGGAGCACGATGCACAGTTCGACTCAAGGCGGCCAGGTACTGCGGCGGTCCTACGACGTGGTGGTGGTCGGCGGCGGAACGGCCGGCCTGAGTACGGCGCTCGGCCTGGGACGCAGCCTGCGCAGCGTCCTCGTCGTGGACGCGGGTGAACCGCGCAACGCCCCCGCGGACCACATGCACGGCTACCTGTCACGGGACGGCATGGCGCCCGCCGACTTCCTGCGGATCGCACGCGAGGAGGTCGTCTCCTACGGCGTGGAGATCGTCTCGGCGCGGGTGGCGAAGGTGGAGCCCGACGCCGAGAGAGAGGTCGATGTGACCTTCGAGGACGGTACGCGGGTCCACTGCCGGCGCACGGTGATCGCGACCGGTCTGGTCGACGAACTGCCGGAGATCGAAGGCCTGTCGGAGCGCTGGGGCCGCGATGTACTGCACTGCCCGTACTGCCACGGTTACGAGGTGCGCGACCGGGCCTTCGGTGTGATCGCCCGCCCCGAGATGGGCGCGCACCAGGCGCTGCTCGTCACGCAGTGGTCGAAGGACGTGACGCTGTTCCTGCACGAGGTCGAGGAGTTGCCCGAGGACCAGTGGCGGCAGCTGGAGACGGCCGGGGTGCGGGTGGTGCGTGGCGAGGTGGCCGAAGTGGTCGTCGAGGACGACCGGTTGACGGGGGTGCGCCTGGCGGACGGCGCATTCCACGCCCGCGAGGTCCTGTTCACGGCGACGCGTCCGGTGCCGCGCACGGAGATGCTGCCCGAGCTGACCGGTGACGCTGTTCAGGAGACGCCGTTCGGCCCCTTCCCGGCCGTGGACGCGGCGGGCCGCAGCGCGCTGCCGGGCGTGTGGATCGTGGGCAATGCGATGGGCCCGGCGGAGATGGTCGTCAACGCGGCGAGCGCCGGCTACCGGGCGGCCACGCAGATCAACGCGGAGCTGGTCTTCGCGGACCTGTGAGCCGCCCGCGCCCCGGGACTCCCCGGGGCGGGTCTCCACTGCCTGCGGACCGTTGAGGGCCCGCGCTCCCCCAATGTCCCCGGGCCCCCGGTCCCTATGGACCATTGCGGGCCCCCGGTGTACCGATACGCCATGACGGAGACACCCACCCCCGGTCTGCCCACCCCACCGCCCACCGGCACAAGTGCCCTGCCCCCGGGAACGTACGACGGGACCGTCGTCCTCGTGACCGGGGGCGGCACGGGCCTGGGCAAGGCTATCGCCGCCGAATTCGCCCGCCTCGGCGCCGACTTGGTGATCGCGAGCCGCAAGACCGAACACCTCGAGGCGGCCGAGGAGGAGCTGTCCGCACTCGGCGGGCGCGTCCTGACCGCCGCCTGCGACATCCGGGTCCCCGACCGCATCGCGGAGGTCTTCGACCTGGCGGAGGATGCCTTCGGCCTGCCGCACGTCCTCGTCAACAACGCGGCCGCCAACTTCCCGGTCCCCGCCGAGGACATGTCCCCGAACGCCTGGCGCACGGTCGTCGACATCACCCTCAACGGCACCTACTTCATGGCCCGCGAGTTCGGCCGCCGCCATCTGGCGGCCGAAGCACCCGGATCCATCGTCAACATCGGCGCCTCGTACGCCTGGACCGGCGGCCCGGGCTACGCCCACAGCGCGGCCGCGAAAGCCGGTGTGAAGAACCTGGTGGAGTCGCTCGCGGTGGAGTGGGGGCCGTACGGCATCCAGGTCAACGGCCTGGTGCCCGGCCTGATGCCGCACGAGGACATGACCGCCGACATCCGCGCGAACCTCGACCGCGTACGGACCGCCGATGCCCGACAGCCCGCGCTGCGGGTGGGGCGGCCACGCGAGCTGGGCTGGGCGGCCACGTTCCTCGCCTCCCCGTACGCCCGTTTCATCAGCGGCCATACGCTGGTCGTGGACGGCGCGAACTGGCAGCGGCGGGATCTGGCCACGCCGGAAGTGATGCCGATCCGGGAGCAGTTGGGGCGTGGCCCCTTCATCCCCTGACCGGCTGCTTCCTCCCGGACCCGCTGCTGCCCTACTTCCCTTCGAACTCCGGCGCCCGCCGCGCCGCCTTCGCCATGTACCCCTCGCGCGAGTCCTTTGAGGTGAGCGTAACGGCCGCGGCGAAGGCCGCGTGTTCCAGCGCCTCGCCGAGGCCCGCGTCCGCGAAACGGTCGATGTCTCGTTTGATGCCCTGGACGGCCAGCGGGGCGTTCGCGGCGATCTCGGACGCCAACGATCGCGCGGTCCTCTCCAGTTCCTCGGCCGGGGTGACCACCTGGAGCAGGCGCAGCCGCTCGGCCGTCGCCGCGTCGATCCGCCGGCCGGTCAGGGCCAGGAACTTCGCCCAGCCCGCCCCCGCGTCCCGGGCGATCCGCAGATCGCCGCCCGCATCCACGGCGACCCCGAGCCGCGCCTCGGGGAGCGCGAACACCGCGTCCTCGGCAGCCACCCGGATGTCCGCCATGAGGGCGAGCTCGAAGCCGAAGCCGAGGCAGTATCCCTGCACGGCGGCGACGACCGGCTGCGACAGTCCGGCGAAGACCCGCATCCGCTCGTGCACCCAGCGCAGGCCTTCGTAGTAGTTGCGGGTGCGCTCGGCACCGGAGCGTCCGGCGATCGCGCCGCCGGGTGCGGTGATGTCGATGCCCGCGCAGAAGGCGCGGCCCTCCGCGCGCAGCAGCACGGCCTTCACCCGGTCATCGAAGCGGATCCGGTCGGCGAACAGGCCGAGCTGGCGGGTGGACTCCCAGCTCCAGGCATTCAGCTTCTCGGGCCGGCAGAGCGTCAGGACACCGAGGCCGTCCTCGACGTCGAGGCGTAGCCGCTCCTCGCCCTCGGCGATCTCCGTGCTCGTGGTGTCGATCATCCGCGCCCCCTGCCGTTTCCGAAGTGGCGTCAGGGTAGGGGGCGCGCACGAGGGTCTGAAGGCTCAGCGCTCGTAGACCTTGAATCCGACCGCGGGCTTCCCGCCGAAGCGGTCACCCACCCAGCTGCTCGACATGGTGATGACGGAGCGGGCGTACTCGGCGGGATCCTCGTCCGTCAACGCCTCGATGTACGCCCGGTGCTCGAGCAGGGAGCTGACTCCGCGCTCGAAGCCGGGCTCGGCGTCGACCGCGTGCGTGGGTTCCTCGTCGCCGGCGATGGCGATCCACTTCACCCCGTTCCACGGCGCAAGCCCCTGCTCCACGAGCTCGGGGAAGATCCACCGGTTGCCCGCGTCCCCGACGGCGTCGATCGCGGCCTGGCCCACGGCACGGTGGTCGGGGCTGTTGAGGAAACGGCCGCCGAAGGACTCGTGGTGGTTGAGCGTGAGGACGAGTTCGGGCTTGTGGCGGCGGATCGCGGCCGCGATGTCACGGCGCAGGGCAGTGCCGTATTCGATGACACCGTCCTTGTGGTCGAGGAACTCCACGGTGGAGACCCCGACGACGGCGGCGCTCGCGCGTTGCTCCTGCTCGCGCAGCGGCCCGCACTTCCCGGGCTCCAGGGTGTCGATGCCTGCCTCGCCGCGCGTGGCGAGCAGATAGCCGACCTCCCGTCCTGCGTCCGTCCACTGCGCGATCGCGACGGAGCAGCCGTATTCCAGGTCATCGGGATGGGCGACAACGGCGAGAGCGCGCTGCCAGTCCTCGGGCATGGGCGTGAGCTGATCGTTCATACGCTCAAATCTATGCGCAGGGCTCCGCTCCGTGCGCAGGGCTCCGCTCCGTGCGCAGGGCTCCGCTCCATGTGCGGGGCTCCGCGAAGGGTGCCCGCGCGGGCCGATCGGTCACCGGTGACGGCGACCGTGCCCGGTGTGACACCGCGGCCGGATGAGACCTCCGGGCGGCCGTCCCGGTGTGCGGGTGGGCACGCCCGCTCCTAGCGTGAGGGCATGATCCGGTTCGAGCGGGTGACCAAGCGGTACGCGGATGGCACCACGGCAGTGGACGACCTGTCCTTCGAGGTGGCCGAGGGTGAACTGGTGACGCTCGTCGGCCCGTCCGGCTGCGGCAAGACCACCACGATGATGATGATCAACCGGCTCATCGAGCCGACCGGCGGCGCGATCTTCATGAACGGCGAGGACATCTCGACGGTCGACCCCGTGCGGCTGCGGCGCCGGATCGGGTACGTGATCCAGCAGGTGGGCCTGTTCCCGCACCGTACGATCCTCGACAACACCGCCACCGTCCCGGCCCTCGTGGGCTGGAAGCGCTCCAGGGCCAGGGCGCGGGCGGCGGAACTGCTCGACATGGTGGGTCTCGACCCGAAGACCTACGGCTCGCGCTATCCCGACCAGCTCTCCGGCGGGCAGCGCCAGCGGGTGGGCGTGGCCAGGGCGCTCGCCGCGGATCCTCCGGTGCTGCTCATGGACGAGCCCTTCGGTGCCGTGGACCCGGTGGTGCGCGAGCAGTTGCAGGACCAGTTCCTCGACATGCAGGCGAGCGTGCGCAAGACCGTCGTGATGGTCACGCATGACATCGAGGAGGCGGTGCGGCTCGGCGACCGGATCGCGGTGTACGGGCAGGGGCGGATCGAACAGTTCGACACACCCGGCGCCGTGCTCGGCAGTCCCGCGACGCCGTACGTGGCCGCCTTCGTGGGCGCGGACCGCGGCCTGAAGCGGCTCTCGGTGACCCGGATCGAGGCGGACGACCTGGAGCAGCCGCCGCTCGCCCGCCTGGACGAGAAGGCCTCGGCCGCGGCCGCCCGGCTGCGGGCCGAGGACGCCCGCTGGGCGGTCTGTGTGAATGCGGACGGCGAACTGCACGGCTGGGCGGGCGTGGACGAACTGGCGCTCGCCGGGGACGCCGAGGTCGGTGAGCTGGCGCACCGGATGGACTCCTGGGTGCCGGTGGGCGCCCCGCTGAAGACCGCCTTCGGTGTGATGCTGCAGCATGACGCGGGCTGGGTCGCGGTCCTCGACGGCGCCCGTTTCCTGGGCGTGCTCACTCCGGCGAAGCTGCACGAGGCACTGCGGCGCTCGGTGGACGCGGATGCGCTGGGGGTGGGGCGTGACGAAGTGGTCTTCGACTCGGTGGCGGACGCTTAGGTTCCTCGACGGCGGCCGCGCAGGACGACGGGCGCCTCCCGCCCGGTGGCCCCTGCTCGTACCGGCTACAGCAGTCCCTTCTCCTTCAGGTACGCCTCGGCGACGTCCTCCGGCAGCCGCCGCCAGCTGTCGACCTGCCGGTTCAGATCGGCCAGATCGGCCGTCGTCAGTACGGTGTTGAGCTTGCCGAGCGCCGCCGCGACCTGTTGGCTGCCGGCCTGTGCCCGGTTGACGACGGGCACCACGTAGTCGGCGTTCTGCAGCTTCCTGTCGTCCGCGAGCAGCACCAGGCCGAACTCGTCCAGGGTGGCGTCGGTGCTGGTGGTCAGTACCATCTGGTCCTGCCCCGACTGGACGGCTCGTTTGGCCTGGGTGGTGCCGACGCCCTTGGGGTCGACGGCGGTGACGTCGATCCCGTACGTCTCCTCCAGGCCCGGTCGGCAGTAGGGGCGCTTGACGCATTCGTCGCCGGCCGCGAGCCGTACCTTCAAGCCCGAGCGGCCGAGGTCCGAGAGGGTCTTGAGGCCGTGTTCCTCCGCGTAGGCGGCGGTGACCGCGAAGGCGTTCTGGTCGACGGCCCTGCCCGGGTCGAGAACGGTGAGGCCGCGGGGCGTGGCGAGTTCCCGCAGTGCCTTCATCGTGGTGGTCAGGTCGGGCGAGCCGACGGGTGTCGCCTCGGCGCCGTTGGCCTTCGCGTTCAGCCAGTCGGCGAAGGTGGCCGCGTATTCGGGGACGATGTCGATCTGGCCGGATTCCAGCGCCGGTTCGTACAGTTCCCGGTTGGCGACGGTGAGCACGGTCGTGCCGTATCCGGCCCGGTCGAGGAGTTTCGCGTACATCTGGGCGAGCAGATCGCTCTCCGTGAAACCGGCCGAGCCGATGGTCAGGGACCTGCTGTCGCCGGGTGGTGCGGACACCTCGCCCCGGTTCTCCAGGGAGGGGCCGGTGGTGCAACCGGTCAGGAGTGCGGCGATGAGGGCGAAGGGGGCAAGGCGGGCGCGTGAAACACGGCGGGCACGAGGGGCGAGGAGGGCGCGGAAACGGCCGCTCGTGCGTGGGCGTCTCATGCGCTCCTCCCCCGCGCCCAGCCGGGCGCCAGACGTTCGGCGAGTTCGAAGAGTCCTTCGACGAGCAGGGCGAGGGCCGCCACCAGGACGGCGCCCGCCACGACCTGCGAGGTGGAGGCCAGGTTGAAGCCGGCGGTGATGATCCGGCCGAGGCCGCCGCCGCCCGCGAGCGCGGCGATGGTGGCGGTGGCGACGAGCTGCACGGCGGCGATCCGCACCCCGTTGAGGATCATCGGCAGCGCGAGCGGCAGCTCGACCCGCCACAGCAGCTGCCGCCCGGTCATGCCCATCCCGCGCGCGGCCTGCACGATGCCGCGGTCCACCTCGCGCATCCCGACGTAGGCGTTGGTGAGCAGGGGAGGCACCGCGAACAGGACGAGGGCGACGACCGTCGGCCCCTGGCCCCAGCGGCCGACCGGCGTGAGCAGCAGCAGGACGAGGACGGCGAAGGTGGGGACGGCGCGTCCCACGTTGGAGATGTTCACGGCGAGCGCGCCGCCCTTGCCGAGATGTCCCAGGACCAGGGCCACGGGCAGGGCGATCAGGCAGCTGATCACCAGGCAGACCACGGTGAGCAGCAGATGCTCGGTCAGCCGGTGCCAGACGCCGTCGCCGCCCGACCAGTTCGCGGGGTCGGTCAGCCAGTGCCAGGTATCGCTCAGCGTCTTCATCCGCGCGCCCCTCGCCGCTTCATCCGCGCGCCCCCCGCTGCCAGGGCGTGAGCAGCCGCTGTACGCCGAGCAGCACCAGATCCGCGGCGACGGCGATCACCACACAGAGCACGGAGGCGGTGAGGACCTGGGCTTTGAAGTACGTGTTCATCCCGGCGTAGATGAGATTGCCGAGCCCTCCGTAGCCGACGATGGCGCCGACCGTGACCAGGGAGACCGCGGAGACGGTGGCGATCCGCAGGCCCGCCATGGCGGCGGGCACGGCGAGCGGCAGTTCGACGGTGAGCAGGAGCCGGATCGGGCCGTAGCCCATGCCGCGGGCGGCCTGCCGGGTCTCCTCGGGGACGGCGCGCAGTCCGGCGAGGATGTTGCGGACCAGGAGCGTCAGCGAGTACAGGACCAGACCTGCGACGACGAGCGCGGCGGACAGACCGTACACGGGCAGCAGCAGCGAGAACATCGCCAGCGAGGGGATGGTGTAGAGCACGGTCGTCAGGCCGAGCACCGGTCCGGCCGCCCACCTCCAGCGGCGGGCCGCGACCGCGAGGGGAACGGCCAGGGCCAGACCGATGAGGACGGAGACCGTGGTGATCTGCAGATGCTGCAGGACGGCATCGGTCAGGATCTCGCTGCGCGTGCTCAGATACTCGCCGCAGATCCACTCGTTGCGTGCGAGGCAGTCGTCGGGCGGTTCGGTGAGGGTGATCATGCCGCCCTCGCCGCCGCACGGACCGCGCCCGCCGCAACCACGCACCACACGGCGACCGCGCACCACACGAGGACCTCGCCGGGCACCTGCAGGCCGCCCTCGTCGGCCGCGGAGGCCAGGGTGAGGGTGGCGACGCCGGTCATGCCCATCGGGAAGACGGTGGCCCAGCGGCGTACGTCGTACCGCGGTCGCGGCCAGCGGGCCTCGGAGGCGACGAGCATCAGGTAGAGGGCGAAGTCGAGGCCGAGCAGGACAAGGGACGTGGTGCGCAGGACGTCCTCGGACGCGGCGCCCAGCTCGCCGGACGCGAGCAGTTTCCCCGCGGCGAGGGCCGAGATGGCGAGCGCTCCTGCGGCCACCCACTGGTCGCCCGCGCCCTGGCGGATATTGCGGAGGTCGAATCGGCTCAGCGCGAATCCGTACAGGACCAGGCCGAGCCAGAAGACCACGAAGCCGGCCCCGGCGAGCCAGGCCGCGTCCAGCATCGGTGCGAGCGCGGCCGCGAGCACCGCGAGGCCCTGGGTCGCGACGCACACCAGGAACACCGCGCCCGGCATCCTGCGAAACGGCACCCGCCGGACGGAATCGCGCACGACGCGCGGCAGCAGCACCAGCCAGACGAGCACGGCGAGCACCAGCAGGGCGATCGCGAGCTCCTGCCGCCCGAGCTGCGCGAACCGGGTGCCCAGGACGCAGCTCGCGGCGACACCGGTGAGGGCGGGCGGCCGGTCGGCCTCACGGGACCACCGGGCGCGGTCGGTGAGGAACCGCCCGGCGAAATCGGCGGCGAGGGCGCACCACAGCAGCGAACCGAGGGCGAGCGCGATGCGGGAGAGGGTCTCCCGGCCCATCAGATGCAGCCCCACAGAGATGATGCCGGTGGCCATCACTGCCGAGCCCGCGGCCGGTGAGCGCTCGGTCCACCAGCGCACGAGGCTCCGCCGATGCTGGGTCGACACACCCGTGCTCATGCCCCCACCATCCCCACCGCGGCGCGCCCGCGCCGGGGATGCTGGACCGATCGGCTGACGCGGGTGGGCGCGGCGGCGGTCCCCGCGCGGCGGCCGGTCCTGACGGACCGCCTGGCGCGGCGGCCGGTTCGGCTGCCCGGGTGCCGCGCGCACCGCTGCCGGGCCATCCGTGCCGAGTGCCGGCCGCACAGATGCCGCCGCGAGGAGACCAACGGCTGAGGACCGTTCAGGTGCATGCTGCGCGGATTGGAGTATGACGATAAGTCAACAGACAAGTGACCGTGCGCATATTTCCCGTAACAGTCCGTCAGGGAACTGAGGCCGGTCGGCCTCGTGCGGGAAAGTGAGGGCCCTTCATGGGCGGCTATCTCAAGGAGGCACCAGGTGCGGCGGGACCTGCCGTCCTGCGGCGCAGGGTGGTGCGCGTGCTTCCAGGCATGCTGCTGGGGGCGGCGCTCACCGGCGCGACCGTGCTGCCGGCGCCCGGGGCCCTGGCCGCGCCGCCCGAGGCCTCCGGGAGCGGCTGCGCACACGGGGAGCCGGGACCGTCCGCCCGTCAGGAGGAGCCGTTCGGCGCGGCGGACGAGAGACGTGCGGTCCGGCGCACTCCGCGCGCCACCGCATCGGATTGCCCCGCCGGCGAAGCCAAGGCCCGGGTCGAGCCAGGCCCGGCGCGCCCCTCCGGGCGCCCTGCGCAGCATGGACGATTCAGCAAGGACCCGGACGAGCAGCACGACGAGGGGCGGCACACCGACGAGTACCGCGCCGATGCGCCGCAGGGCGGAAGGGAACAGGACGGGGGAGAACAGGGTGGGAGGGAAAAGAGCGGGAGAGGGCAGGCCGGGAAACAACAGGACGGACAGCCGGGCGGCGAGCGGGCGGAACCGCAGGACGGAACCGGGCTGAGCCGGCCCGAACGTCTTCCGGCCCGGGCGGACCTGGCGGCCCTGGCACCCCCTCTGCTTCGCGGCGTGGCCCCGGGCGAGACCTTCGACTACACGATCACCGTGGTCAATCACGGCCCCGCTCAGGCGACGAACGTCACCGCCACCGACGAGCTTCCCGCGGTCCTGTCGTTCGTGAGCTCGAAGGACGGCTGCACGGCCGACGGGCAGGAGGTGCTCTGCGGTCCGGTGGCAAGGCTGGCGCCCGGGGACTCCGCCTCCTGGGTTGTCACCGTACGGCTCGACCCCGCCTACACAGGCGACGGCTCGGACATCCGCAACCAGGCCACGGCGATGTCGGACACCTTCGACCCGGACCCGGCCAACAACACCGGCCCCCATCCCGGCGCCGGACCGCCGGACGGCACGGTGGAGCGCCCGCGCACCGACCTCGCCGTCGGCAAGGAGTTCACCGGACCGGATCCGGTGGTTCCGGGCACTGTCTTCGGCTACACCCTCACCGCCGTGAACCTCGGCCCCTCGCAGGCCACCGGGGTGTCGCTGACCGACCGGCTGCCGGACGGGCTGGCCTTCGTGGACTCCCCGGACGGATGCACCGGCGAGGCCGGCGCCTACGGCACGACCGTGACCTGCCCCGCAGCGACGGACCTCGCCCCCGACGGGCACACCGCCTTCACCATCCGCGTCAGACTGGATCCCGGCTACACCGGCGACGGCTCCGACCTGGTCAACAGGGTCCGTGCCCGGGCCGACACCGACGACCGGGTCCCGGAGAACAACACCGCCGAACTCGCCGGACTGCCGGGCGGGGACGGCGGCCCCGCGCCCGCGTCGGCGGACCTCGTTCTCGCCAAGCGGTACGAACTCCCGGACGGCACCGACGCGGCCACCCCCGGTGAGACCTACGCCTACGTCATGACGGTACGCAACCAAGGCCCGTCCACCGCCCGGGACGTCACCGTCACCGACCCCCTGCCCCGGGCCCTGTCCTTCGACGGTTCGCCGGACGGCTGCACGGCCGAGGGCGCCACGGTCACCTGCGGCGGTTCCGACCGGCTCGGTCCCGGCGAATCGGCCGAATACCGCATCACCGTCCGGCTCGACCGGGACTTCGACGGCGACTGTGCCACCGTCGACAACACCGCCCGCGTGAGCTCCGCCGTGGACGACCCGGATCCGGCGGACAACACCGCGAGCGTGGGGGCGGCGGCCCGGGGCGCGGCCGGCGACTGCGGGGTTCCCATCCGCCCCCTGCCCAGCCCCTCGCCGTCACCCACGCACCACGGCGACGAGCACGGTGACCACCAGGGCCACCACGGCCACGCGCTCCCGGACACCGGGAACGGAACACCCGGCTGGCTGCCCTGGGCGGCGGGACTGACGCTCACCGCGGGCGCCGGACTGGTGGTCGGCGTGCGGCGGCGCCGGGCCTGACCGGACCCGCACGACCGGGCCACCGGGCGCGGCGGCCACCGCAGTGGCCGCCGCGCCGACCGACCGCCGCACAACCGGTGCGGCTGCTCCACTCCCCCATTCCCCTTCCCCTGCATGCGCCGGCCTTCAAGCCGGGGCGGAGAGAACTGGAAGCGATGCCGATGGCAAGTAGGAGACCCTGGAGACCGCTGCCCTGGCTGGCGGGCGCGATCGCCTGCGCACTGCCGCTGTGGGGCGCCGCACCGGCCGCGACGGCGCTGCCGCCGCGGCTCGCCGTGACCTCGACGAGTTCGGCCGGCGTGTTCGGCGAGAGCCGGGCGGTGCCGCCCGGCGGACTCGTCACATACACCCTGACGGTGAAGAACAACGGTCCGTCGGTGGCGAAGAACGTCACCGCGACCGACACGCTCCCCGCGGACATCACCTTCGTTTCCTCGGAGGACGGCTGTACCGCCGTCGGACAGAAGGTGAGCTGCGGTCCGGAAGCGGAGCTGGCGGTCGGCGAGACCAAGACCTGGACGTTCGTCGCCCGGATCAGTCCCTCCTACGACGGTACCGGTGACGACCTCGGGAACGCGGCCACCACGGACTCGGACGCCACGGACCCCAACGGGGACAACAACACGAACGACCCCGTCGTCCCACCCGGCCCCTTCGACCCGGAGGCCGACCTCACGACCACCAAGACCGTGGTGCAGACCGATGCCGTGACGCCCGGAGAGGAGTTCGGGTACGAGATCACCGTCACCAACAACGGCCTGTCGGACGCCCGCAACGTCAAGGCCACGGACACGCTGCCGGATCTGGTCAACTACGTGTCCTCCCCGGACGAGTGCACCGAGTCGGAGCAGAAGGTCACCTGCGGACCCGTACCGGTGCTGGCTCCCGGCGCATCGTCCAGCTGGATCTTCAGGGTCCAGCTGGACGAGTCGTACACCGGCGACGGCAAGGACCTGCCCAACACGGCCACGGCGAGCTCCGACACCGCGGACCCGGACACCGCCAACAACACCTCCGACCAGGCCTACCCTCTCGTCGGCACTCCCGAGGCGGACCTGAGGATCGACAAGACCACCGTCGGCGACACCCCGGTGGCCCCCGGCGAGACCTTCCAGTACGCGGTGCGGGTCACCAACGACGGCCCCTCCCGAGCCGAGAGCGTCAGCGTCGACGACACCCTGCCGGACGAGCTGTCCTTCGTCTCCTCCACGGACGGCTGCACGGCGCTGGGCCAGCGGGTCAGCTGCGGCATCCTGCCCGCCCTCGACTCCGGAGCGTCCAGGACCTGGATCTTCACCGTGCAGCTGGACTCCGGTTACACCGGCGACGGCTCCGACATCCAGAACATCGCGACCGTCACCTCCGAGACGGACGACCCCGACACGGCCAACAACACCAGTGAGGCCGCCGGCGTTCCCGGCGACACGGTCAACCCGCCCACGGCGGACCTCAGCCTGACCAAGGAACCGGTGGGCAGCACCCCACCCGTGCCCGGTGAGGAGTTCCAGTACCTCATCACGATCTCCAACGACGGCCCGTCCTCGGACGCGCACAGCGTGACCCTCACCGACGACCTGCCCGAGGAACTCACCTACGTGTCCACCAGCCCGTCCGGCTGCACCTTCGACGGTGACGTCGTCCGCTGCTCCCGGAACACGCCGCTGAAGGTCGGAGAGAAGGCGGAGTACCTGCTGACGGTCAAGCTCGACCCGTCCTACACCGGGGACGGCAGCGAGATCGTCAACAGCGCCACGGTGACAGCCGAGAACATCGACCCCAACAGCGACAACGACTCCAGCACCGCGCCACTGCCCGACGGCGGGGCCGCCGACCCCAGTGCCGACCTGAGGACCGACAAGAAGCTCGGCAGCGACACTCCCGTCTCACCGGGCGAGTCCTTCCCGTACGAGATCACGGTGACCAACGACGGACCCTCCCAGGCGACGGGGGTCAAGGTGACCGACACCCTGCCCGAGAACCTCGGTTTCGACCGCTCCCCGAGCGGGTGCACCGCCGTCGGCAAGACGGTCACCTGTGGCCCCGAGGCCGCGCTGGGGCCGGACGAGTCCAAGACCTGGATCGTCTGGGTCAGGCTCGCTCCCGACTACACGGGCAACGGTGGCGACATCGTCAACACCGCCACCGTCTCCTCCGACACGGCCGACCCGGACAACAGCAACGACTCCAGCACGGTCACCGGTGTGCCGGGCAGCAAGGTCGAAGACGCGAAGGCCGACCTCGAAGTGGACAAGGAGGCGAGCACGACCCCCGGCAGCCCCGCGTAGCCCATCACCACGGCCACCACGTTCCGCGCCTTCCCGCGGAACCGACCAGCGACAGCGGTCAGCGACCGCACACGCGACAGCCCCGGCCGGGAAACCGGCCGGGGCTCCCGGCGAGGAAACGGTTTCAACGTGCAGAACACCTCAGTCTCACGACCGCGCGGACGAAACGCCCGGTGGTCCCGCATCCTGGCGGCGATGTGCACCGCGGCCCTCACGGCCGCCGCCCTGAGCGCTGCCGCCCCCGGCACGCCCTCCCGGGACGCCCCGCCCCCCGCGACGGCCGCGACGAACGGCGCGCAGGGCACGACGGAACGGGCCGCCCAGGTCCAGTTCCCGGTGCACGAGCCGTTCGACGGCCCCAGCAGCTCCGGCACCACATCGGGCGATGCCACCTTCGTGACGGACGGCTGGCTCCGGCTGACCAGCGCAGCCGGCAACCAGGCGGGCAGCTGGGAGATGAACGACTCCTTCTCCTCCAGCCTGGGCTTCCTCGCCGAGTTCGACTACGCGTCCTGGGGCGGGCGGCAGCACGACGGCAAACGCGGCGACGGCCTGGCGTTCTTCCTCGCGAACGGCGCGGCCGCCAATGGCGTCGGCCAGTTCGGCGGCGCGCTCGGCTATGCCTGCTCACGTTCGAGTTCCGGCTGGCTCGGCGGCACCTCCTGCCGGGACGACGGACTGCCCGGGGCCTACCTCGGCATCGGCTTCGACGAGTTCGGCAATTTCTCCCAGAAGCTGGTGGGAAACGGCGGGCCGGGCAACGCCCCCAACGAGATCGTGGTACGCGGCGGCGGCGACGGCACCACCGGCTACCGGTACGCCACCTCCGCCGCCGGCCCGGGCGGCACCGTCGAGACCACGGGCCAGAGTGACTACCGCACGGTCCGGGTGCTCGTCCGTCCCTCGGGATCGAGCGTGCTGCTCACGGTCTCGTCCAACACCGGACCCGGCACCACGATGCAGGAACTGATCACCGACTACGACATCACGGGGATCACCGACCAGCCCTCGCTGCCTTCCACCCTCAAGATCGGCTTCTCGGCCTCCACCGGTGGCGCCACCAACAACCACGACATCGGCGACCTCAAGGTCAACGTCCCCGTCGATCTGTCGATCACCAAGTCCGGCACCCCGGCCTCGGTCCCGGCCGGCTCCGGCGAGGTCACGTACACGGTCGAGGTGAGCAACGACGACACCAACGCCGTCACCGCCGCCAGGGTCCGCGACGCCGTGCCCGGTCTGACCGGCGTCACCTGGACCTGTGCGGCGTCCTCCGGCAGCACCTGCGGCGCGCCCTCCGGCAGCGGCCCCCTGGACACCACCGTCGACCTGGCCCGGGGCGGCTCCGCGACCTACACCGTGACCGGCACCGCCCCGTCCTCGCCGACCACCTTGACCAACACGGCGACCGTCACCGCCCCGGCCGACCGGACCGACGTCCACGCCGCCGACAACTCCGCGTCCACGCAGACCACCGTGACGGACGGCCCCGCCGACATCGCCGCACAGAAGGAGGCGGTGGGTGAGGGACCGGTGGCTCCCGGCGAGACGTTCCGGTACACCCTGACAGCCGTCAACAAGGGCCCCGCCGACGCCGGCGATGTCTCGGTGACGGACGCCCTTCCGTCCGGGCTCACCTTCCTGGCCTCGCCCGACGGGTGCACCCGCAGCGGGCAGACCGTCACCTGCCCGGCGAAGAGCGCGCTCGCCGTCGGGGAATCCACGAGCTGGACCATCACGGTCCGGCTCGATCCCACGTACGAGGGCGACGGCAGCGACGTACTCAACACCGTCACCGCAACCGCGCGTCAGGACGATCCGGTTCCCGGCAACAACACCAGCGCCGCCGTCGGTCCGCCCGGCGGTGTCACCGGACCGCAGGCGGACCTGGCACTGACGAAACGGGCCGAGGCGGGCGGCTGAAAGGGCGTCTTGCCCGGACAGGATGAGCGTCTGGTCCGGCCGGATGTCCGGCAAGGTCAGCCGGGGGGGGGCGGGCCCACGGGCACGCCGAAGGGCCGCCGCACCGGTTGAGTGCGGCGGCCCCTCATGTACGCCTGGATCCGGGCGCCCGGATCACGTACGGGTGACTCAGACGGCAGCCGCCGGGTACGTCGGGTACTCGACGCCCGAGACGTGCTGCACGACCCGGATCACCTGGCACGAGTAGCCGAACTCGTTGTCGTACCAGAGGTAGAGGATCGCGTTGTCGCCCTCGACCTTGGTCGCGCCGGCGTCCACGATCGAGGCGTGGCGCGAGCCGATGAAGTCGCTGGAGACGGCGTCCGGCGTGGAGATGAAGTCGATCTGGCGGCGCAGTGGCGAGGTCAGCGAGACCTCGCGCAGGTGGTCGAGAACCTCCTCGCGGCTGGTCTCACGGGCCAGCTGCAGGTTGAGGATCGCGATCGACACGTCCGGCACGGGCACGCGGATCGAGGAGCCGGTGATGTGCGCCTTCAGATCGGGCAGCGCCTTGGAGACGGCCGAGGCCGCACCGGTCTCGGTGATCACCATGTTGAGCGGCGCGGAGCGGCCGCGGCGGTCGGCCTTGTGGTAGTTGTCCAGAAGGTTCTGGTCGTTGGTGAACGAGTGCACCGTCTCGACGTGGCCGCGCAGCACCCCGTACTCGTCGTCCATCGCCTTCAGCGGGGGGACGATGGCGTTGGTGGTGCAGGAGGCGCAGGAGATGATCTGCTCGTCCGGCTTGAGGCTCGCGTGGTTGACGCCGTGCACGATGTTCGGGACATCGCCCTTGCCGGGGGCCGTCAGGACGACCTTGTCGACGCCGGGGCGCAGGTGCTGCGAGAGGCCCTCGCGGTCGCGCCACTTGCCGGTGTTGTCGATGAGGATGGCGTCCTTGATGCCGTACTCGGTGTAGTCGACTTCGGAGGGGTCGTTGGCGTAGATCACCTTGATCTCGTTGCCGTTGGCGGTGATCGTGCTGTTCGCCTCGTCGACGGTGATCGTGCCCTGGAACTGGCCGTGGATCGAGTCGCGGCGCAGCAGCGAGGCGCGCTTGACGAGATCGTCGGCGGCACGCCCGCCGCCACCGCGGACGACGATCGCGCGCAGGCGCAGACCGTTGCCGGAGCCGGACTTCTCGATGAGGAGGCGGGCCACGAGCCGGCCGATGCGGCCGAATCCGTAGAGCACGACGTCGCGGCCCTCGCGGCACTCGATCTTGTTGTCGCCGGTGGCACCGGCCACCGCCTCGGCGGTGAACTGCTCGACGGACAGTCCCCGGTCGTCGCTGCGGTACTGCTCGGCGAGACGGCCGATGTCGATCTGCGAGGGGCCGAGGTCCAGCGAGGCCAGCGTCTGCAGGAACGGCAGAGTCTCGGTGACCGAGAGCTCCTCGCCGGTTATCTGACGCACGAACCGGTGGGCCTTCAGGAGCGAGACCACCGACTTGTTCACCAGGGAGCGGCTGTGCAGCAGGACGGTGACATCCCGCTCGCGGTGCAGCTTCCCGATGAGCGGGATCATCGACTCCGCGATCTCCTCGCGGTGCTTCCAGTTGGTGAACGAGTCGTCGTTGACAGTCACAGGAATCTATCTTTCGAGCTAGGCGGCGCTCACATGCTAACTCCCCGGTGGTCCGCCCTCGACGGCGGGCGGAGTCAGGCTCGTCACAGCCACCTCGCACAGCCGCCCTGCGGGTGGGCGCATCGGGGCGCCTAACCCGTGGGCACGAGCATCGCCTGGTCAGGTCCTGCCGCTCCGGCGGACAATGCCCTCAAGGACCGCGGACCGCTCGAACACACAGGGGTCGCCATGAGCGCACAGACAGCGGCGAACGACAAGCCCATCCGGGTCTTCCTGGTGGACGATCACGAGGTGGTCCGACGCGGCCTGCGCGACCTTGTCGACGACGAACCCGGCCTGACGGTGGTCGGCGAGGCCGCGACCGCGGGCGAGGCCCTGGTCAGGGGGCGGGCGCTGCAGCCCGACGTGGCCGTTCTCGACGTACGGCTGCCCGACGGCAACGGGATCTCGGTGTGCCGGGAACTGCGCTCGTGGATGCCCGGCCTGGCCTGTCTGATGCTGACCTCGTTCGACGACGAGGAGGCGCTGCTCGACGCGATCATGGCCGGCGCGTCCGGGTACGTCCTCAAACAGATCAAGGGCTCCGACCTGCTGTCGGCCATCCGCACGGTGGCGAGCGGCCAGTCGATGCTGGACCCGGCGACCACGGCCCGGCTGATGCGCTCGCTGCGCGGCCCGGAGGAGGCCGCCCCGCCGCAGGACGAACGCCTCGCCGGGCTGTCCGAACGGGAGCGGTCCGTGCTGGAGCTCATCGGCGAAGGGCTCACCAACCGGCAGATCGCCCACCGGCTCTATCTGTCGGAGAAGACCGTGAAGAACCACATCTCGCGGCTCCTCGGGAAGCTGGGTGTGGAGCGTCGCGTACAGGCGGCGGTGATCGCCGCGCAAGTGCAGGAGCACGACGCCTGACCCGGGTGTCCGTTCGGGACCGGGCACGGAGCGTCCCGTTCGGGCCCGGGCACGGAGCTCCCGTTCGGGCCCGGCTGTGGGCCGTTCGGCCCTCGCCACCGAAGGCGCGCCCCGACGAACGTGGTGTACAGGCGGGAAACACCCGCCCCGGCCCTGCCGGCGCCCCCAGACAGGACGGTGGAACCGTGGCCACGACCGCTCCGCCTCGCGCAGTCGTCACCTCGCTGACCGAGGACGCCGTCACCGCGCCGTCCATGCACAACGCACAGCCGTGGCGTTTCGTGTACCGCGGCGAAACCGGCACCGTCGAGCTGTACGGAGACCCCTCGCGGACCCTGTCGCACGCGGATGCCCACCACCGTGCCCTGCATCTCGGCTGCGGTGCGGCGCTGCTCGGCCTGCGGGTCGGCGCCGCACACCGCGGCCTGCGCACCGAGGTACAGCTGCTCCCCGACCCCGCCGACACGTGGCATCTGGCCGACGTACGCCTCCTGCCGGGCCATGGGCACGAGGAGGAAGCCCTGGCCGCACTGCGGCCCGTACTGCGTGAGCGGCACACGAGCCGGTTCCCGTTCACCAAGGAACCACTCCCCGAGGAGCTCCTGGACGGCCTGTGTGCCGCGGCCTTCCTGGAGGGCTGCCGGCTCGTGGTCCCGGGGCCGTGGCACACGCGCACCGTGCTCGACCTCGTGCACGCCTCCGAAATGTTCGAGGCGGCCGACGACTCGGTACGCGAAGAGGTCGCCGCCTGGATCCGCACCGGTGGCGCCGCGGGCCACGAAGCCGAGGGGATCCCGGCGTACGCCCTCGGACCGCGCCAGTACGACGTCACGGCGCCGGTCCGCGACTTCGACACGCGTCGCCGGATCACCGGCCGCACCGCGGAACGCTTCGAGGCGAACCCGCGGATCGCACTCCTGGGGACGGCCGAGGACACCCCGCGGGACTGGCTGAAGGCCGGGCAGGCGCTGCACCGGGTGCTGCTGCAGGCCACCCTCGACGGACTCTCCACCTCCTTGATGTCCCAGCCCCTGGAATGGCCCGAGCTCCGGTCCGTGGCGCGGGATCCGGCTTCCGGCATGGGCCATGTCCACATGGTGATCCGCCTCGGCTACGGACCCCGAGGCCGGGCCACGCCGCGCCGGCCCGTGTCCGAGGTACTCACCTTCGCGTGAAGGAGGCCCGCCATGTCGGCCATACCGGAGGAGCCCCCTGTGCCCGTCCCCGTTCCTGCCGCCGCCCCGTCCCCGCCCCGTCCCGCACTGCTCAGATTCCTCGGCGGCGTCGGGACCGTCACCGGAAGCAAGTTCCTGGTGGAGAGCGATCATGCCCGCGTCCTCGTCGACTGCGGTCTCTTCCAGGGCTTCGCGAACCTGCGCCGGCGCAACTGGGAACGTCTCGCATGCGATGCCGCCGACCTTCACGCGGTGGTCGTCACCCACGCGCACCTGGACCACTGCGGCTTTCTGCCGCGCCTGGTCCGGCACGGCTTCCGCGGGCCGGTCCTCACCACCCCCCGCACCCGCCGACTCGCCGGCATCGTGCTGCGCGACAGCGCCCGGCTCCAGATGGAAGCCGCACGGCACGCCAACGAACACGGCTGGTCGAAGCACCGGCCGGCGAAACCCCTGTACGACGAGTCCGACGTCGAGAAGGTACTGGCGTTCTTCGACCCGGTGCCGGTCGGCGAGGACGTGGAGATCATGGCCGGAACCCGGCTGAGCCTGCACCACGGCGGCCACATCCTGGGGGCGGCGTGGGCCCGGCTGACCCTGGAGGACGGCCACAGCCTGGCGGTCTCCGGAGACCTGGGCAGGCCCGGACATCCCCTGCTGCGTCCGCCCGAGCCGTTCTCCGGCGCCGACGTGCTGCTGATGGAGTCCACGTACGGCGACCGCCACCACGACCAGGACTCTGCCCGTACGTCCTTCGCGGACGTCGTCGCCCGGACCGTCGCGCGGAACGGGACCGTGGTGATCCCCGCCTTCGCGATCGACCGGACCGAGGTCGTCCTGCACGAACTCGTCCGGCTGCGCGAGAGGGGCGTGCTGGGCCGCTCGGTCCCCGTCTACGTCGACAGCCCCATGGCGCTCGCCGCGCTCGACGTGTACCGCGAGGCCATCCGCGACCAGGCCCCCGAGCTGCGCCCCGAAATCCTCGCCCAGGGCACCGGCGCGCTCAGCCCGGAGCCCTTCCTGGCCGCGCGCACCGTCCAGGAGTCCATCGACATCAACAGCGTGCGGGGCCCGGCCGTCATCGTCTCCTCGGCCGGGATGGCGACCGGCGGCCGCGTCCTGCACCACCTCGCACGTCTGCTCCCCGACCCGCGCAACACCGTGGTCATCGTCGGCTTCGCCGCAGCCGGTACCCGGGCCCGCGATCTGGTCGACGGAGCCAAGGTGCTGAAGATGTTCGGCAGCTACGTCCCCGTAAGGGCAGAGGTCGCCGACGTACCGCACTTCTCCGCCCACGCCGACGCCGGCCAGATCATCGACTGGCTGCGCGGCGCCCCGCCCCCGCACACCACGCACCTCGTCCACGGCGAACCCGCCGCGTCCGCGAGCCTGCGTGACCGCATCGACCACGAACTCGGCTGGACGGCCGTCGTACCGCGCTCCGGCGAGGCGGTTCTGGTCCACTGACACCGACGCCTTCGGTATCCGGCCGCTGAGGAGAGCCCCATGACCCGGCGCACCCCGCAGACCCCGCGTGCCCCGCAGGGCCGCCCCTCCCTGCGGGCCCCAGAGTCCTCGAACACCCCACAGTCCCCGAAGACCCCGCAGCCCCCACAGTCCCTGAAGACCCCGTGGACTTCTCACCGCTTCACCGTCGCCGACGTGATGACCAAGCGGGTGGTCGCCGTCCGGGCCGGGGCGCGGTTCAAGGAGATCGTGGACACGATGCAGCGGTGGGCGGTGAGCGCCGTCCCGGTGATCGAGGGGGAGGGCCGCGTGGTCGGCATCGTCTCGGAGGCTGACCTGCTGCTCAAGGAGGAGTTCCACGACCACCGCGTCGGGCTTGTCGAGCAGCTGCGGCACCTGGAGGCCACCGCGAAGGCCGGTTCCTGCAGCGCCGGCGACCTGATGACCTCCCCCGCGATCGTCATCGGACCGGAGGCATCCCTGCCGCAGACCGCCCGCCTGATGGCCGCCCATCGCGTCAAACGGCTCCCGGTCGTCGACGAACGCGGCATCGTGCAGGGCATCGTCAGCCGGACCGACCTGCTCAAGGTGTTCCTGCGCACCGACGAGGAGCTCGCCGCCGAGGTCCGCCACGCCGTCATCGAGCCCTTCTTCCCGCTCTCCCGGCACCGGGTCGACGTCCGTGCCGAGGACGGGGTGGTGACGCTCTCGGGCGATGTCCACGACGGTTCGCTCATCCCGCTCGCCGCCCATCTCGTGCGGGCCGTCGAGGGTGTGGTCGACGTACGGCTGGAACTCACCGGGAGGGCCGGGGTGCAGCAGTGACGGGCTGGCTCTGGACGCTCACGGGCATCACCCTCGTCCTGTTCGTGCTCCGGGACGTCTTCCACACGCTCTGGCACCCGACCCGCCACGGCGGTCTGAGCCGCCTGGTGATGCTGTCGCTGTGGCGGCTCTCCGCGCTCCTCGGCGCGAGCCGCCGCCCGGCAGGCCTCGCGGGCCCGGTCGGCATGGTCGTGGTCTGCGCGGTCTGGGCGCTCACCGTCGCCGCCGGATGGGCGCTGGTCTACTGGCCGCGCATGCCGGAGGACTTCTCGTACGCGCCCGAACTCGTCCCCGGGGAACACGCCGGTCCGGTCGACGCCCTGTACATGTCCTTGGTCACCCTTGCCACGCTCGGCCTCGGTGACATCGCCCCCGCCTCCGGCTGGCTGCGTGTCCTCGGTCCCCTGGAGGCGCTGGTCGGCTTCGCCCTGCTGTCCGCGACCGTCGCCTGGATCCTCGGCATCTATCCGGCCCTCGCCCGCCGCCGGGCCCTCGCCCTGCGTCTGTCGCACGTACGGCGCAGCAGCGCCTCCACGCGGGCTCTCGACTCGGACGGCGGAGCGGCTCTCCTGGACGGTCTGGCCTCCGCCGTCGCCATGGTCACGGTCGACTTCCGGCAGTACCCCGAGTCGTACTACTTCTACGACGGGGACGAGCACACCTCGCTGGCCGCCCAACTCGGCCACGCCCTCGGCCTCGTGGACCGGGCGGCCCGGTCCCGGCATCCCGACGTACGGCTCTCCGCGTCGGTGCTGCGGACAGCCCTCGACGACCTGGCCGCGGTCCTCGACGACCGGCTGCTGCGCACCGGGGCCACCACCGGGCGGGTCTTCGCTTCGTACGCCGCCGACCATGCCCCGCCGTCCGGCCCGAACGGCTCCCGTCGGACGGGGACGACGGGCTGAACCGGTTGGCGGCTCAGACGCCGAGGGGATCCGCTGCTGCGATGCCCGGCCAGCGTCCTGGTCGACCACCGGCGTCTGCCGGTGCCTGTGCACCGGATGCCCGACCTCGCCCGGGCGTGGCGGCGTCACCGGGCCCGGACGCCGGAGCACGGCGGGCGCGAGACGGCGCGTCCCTTGCAGTGAGGCGGCGCCGGGCCCCGCGGCCCTCGGTACCGGTGGCACGTGAACGGCCGCCCGGCGCGGCGCGCCGGGCGGCCGTCATGCCGCGTCGCCGTGAACCGGCGCCGGAACAGGACGTGCAGGAGCTGTTCGGGGAGCCGCTGCCGACGCTCCGTACGGCACCGGGGGTGGCGTTGCCTCCCGGAGCGGGCGGCGGACGGGTCAGATCTTCCGATCGATGCCCGTCAGGTGGGCGAAGACCACGACGTTGGACGCGTATCCGGTCTTGGGGTCGAAGGTTCCGCCGCAGGTGATCAGGCGCAGTTCGGGGCGCTTGGAGGCGCCGTACACCTCCTTGTCGGGGAAGGCCGACTTGGCGTACGTACGGACCCGGTCGACCGTGAAGACGGCGACGCGGCCGTCGGCGCGGGCGATTCGGACGGTGTTGCCGGCGTCCAGCGAGTCGAGATTCAGGAAGATCGCCGGGCCGGTGCGGGTGTCGCGGTGCCCGACGACGACGGCGGTGCCGCGCTCGCCCGGGGTGACGCCGTCCGCGTACCAGCCGACGACCCGGGGGTTGTCGACGGGCGGGACGGCGAGTCCGCCGCCCGGCTTCAGGCCCAGGCGGATGACGGGCGCCTCGACGGTGACGGCAGGCACGGCGAGGACGGTGGGGCGGGAGCGGGCCAGGGGCGCGGGCGGGGGCTTGGGCCGCACGGAGGGTTCGGCCCCCGCCCCGGCATTGCGCGCCCCGTCGGAGCCCGGCCCGTGGGTTGCGATGGCCGGGTCGGCCGGGTTCTCGTCGCAGGCCCACCAGATCCCACCGCCGACCAAGGTCAGCGTGACGGCGATGGTGCGGGCAAGTCTGCACAGCCGACGCTGCCGACGGGTGGTGCGTAGGCGCCGGGCGGCCCCGCGCGGACGGGTCGGAACCCGTCCGCGCGGGGCCGCCGCACGCGGAGAGACGGACCTACGCTGCGCCATTGTGGTGGCGCCGGGAACGGCGTACGAGGACCAGGCCTGCGGCGCCGGCCAGCCCGGCGACGGCGACGGCCGGACCCACACCGAAGCCGGAGCCGGAGTCACCGGCAGGGGTCCCGGTGTCCGCGGC
The DNA here is from genome assembly GCF_047779955.1 of Streptomyces lothianensis. Taxonomy (NCBI): domain Bacteria; kingdom Bacillati; phylum Actinomycetota; class Actinomycetes; order Kitasatosporales; family Streptomycetaceae; genus Streptomyces; species Streptomyces lothianensis. The sequence continues at coordinate 133,270 of NZ_JBLMKT010000072.1, forward strand.
ACCGCCGCCACCCGCGCCGACCGGCCCGTGCGGCGGCTTGTGGCCGTTTCCGTTTCCGTTTCCGTTTCCGCCGCCGGGCCCTCCGTTGTCATCGGGGCAGTCGACCCGGAAGACCTTGTGCTTGCCGGCGCCCTGCTCGCCCTCGAAGGTCCAGTCGAGCTTGTACATCCCGTCGGGCAGGCTGAGAAGCCCAGTGCGCTTGTGGCCGTTGGCGTCCGTGGTGAGCGCACCGTCGAGGTTCGGGCCCTCGGCCTTGGCCGGCTGCGGCGCGATCGTCCACGTCACCTCCTGCCCGCTGTCGAAGTTGAAGGCGTCGAGATAGAAGCGGCAGACCTTCGGGTCGTCGCGCTGGTCGAACTCGCCGGTGTGCTCGTCGTGGACCTTCACATCCCCGTTGTCACCGGGTACCGCGTACGCGGCGGGCGCGCCGGCGAGGGCGAGCGAGCCGAGCGTGAGCGCGGTGAGGGAAGCGGACAGTACCGGACGGAGCGCCGAAGCGGTCATGCGTGGTTCCTCCAGCCGTGGATCTTGGATTTCAAGAGCTGATAATCCGACTATTGGTCACACAGTGGACATCAACGGTGGCACCATGCCGCCGCCCCTCCGACTTGCACCCATCCGGCTCTGGGCCGGCCCCGAGCGAACCTCGAACCCCCTCAGCCCTGCCGACCGCGGAAACAGCAGGACGCCACATGAGCTCGGACGTACACGAACATCGAGGCCGCTGCTCACGGCCTTGAGCCGGGCCTGCACTGCGGGGTCGGCGAAGCGACCAGGCGCATATCTGGAACAATCGATAGAATTCGGTCATGGGAGAGCCGTCGCACGCGCCCTCCGCGCCCGTGCTCGTCCTCGAAACGGACACGGGCACCACGGTGATGATCCCCGGCCGGGACTACCACGTCGGGCGCGATCCTCTGAGCGACATCGTCCTCGACGATGCCCGGGTCTCGTGGCACCACGCGGTGCTGCGGCCGGTGGCCGACCACTGGACCCTGGAGGACGAGGGCAGCACCAACGGAACCTTCGCCGGGGGCAGGCGCATCCAGGAGTCGGGTGTCGGCCCCGGGAGCGAGATCCGGTTCGGGAGCCCCCTGGACGGGCCACGCGCGGTGCTGGCGAGCCACGGCCCTGCGCCGCCCGCGGCGCCGGAGCGGCCGTCCGCCGTCTCGATGCCCTCGGCGACCGGCACCTTCAGCCGGCCGACCACGGTACGTCCGCTCCCGATGCGCACCGTGCGCATCGGCCGCGGACTCGACAACGACCTGGTCATCGACGACCTCGTCGTCTCGCGCCGCCACGCCGAGCTCGAGGTCCACTCCGACGGCACCTACGAGATCGCCGACCTCGGCAGCCACAACGGCACCTTCCTCAACGGGCAGCCGGTCGGTCGCGCCCGGGTCTCCCCCGGTGACATCGTCGGCATCGGCCACTCCGCGTTCTGTCTGGTCGGAGACCAACTCCAGGAGTTCGTCGACACAGGCGAGGTCTCCCTCGACGTGCAGGACCTGGCGGTCGCCGTCGACCACGGCCGCAAAGTGCTGCTCGACCATGTCTCGTTCCCCGTCGGCCAGAAATGCCTGCTGGCCGTGGTCGGCCCCAGCGGCGCCGGCAAGTCCACGCTGCTGAACGCACTGACCGGCCTCCGCCCGGCGGACCAGGGGACCGTCCTCTACGACGGCCGTGACCTCTACCGCGACTACTCCGAACTCCGCCAGCGCATCGGCCTCGTGCCCCAGGACGACATCCTGCACTCCCAGCTCACCGTGCGCCGCGCACTGGAATACGCCGCCGAGCTCCGGTTCCCCGGGGACACGAACCGCTCGGAGCGGCGTGCCCGGGTGAGTGAAGTCGTCCGGGAACTGGGCCTGGAACAGCGGGAGGACCTGCCGATCCACCGCCTGTCGGGCGGCCAGCGCAAGCGGGTGAGCGTGGCGCTGGAGCTGCTGACCAAGCCGTCGCTGCTCTTCCTCGACGAGCCGACCTCAGGTCTCGATCCCGGCATGGACCGTTCGGTCATGCATATGCTCCGCGGCCTCGCCGACGACGGGCGGACCGTCATCGTCGTCACACACAGCGTGCTCAGCCTGGCGATGTGCGACCGGCTCCTTGTACTGGCCCCCGGAGGCCGGATCGCCTACTACGGGCCGCCGGACGACACCCTCGCCTTCTTCGGCTTCGAGCAGTGGCCCGAGGCGTTCGAGGCGTTCGAGACCGACCTGGCACGCGACTGGGCCGACGAGTACCGGACCTCGGTGTTCCACCGCCGGTACGTCGTCGGCTCCAGCACTCAGCCGCGCAGCCCGAGCCCCGCCACGAGAAGGGCCGTTGCTCCGCCACCGCGGACCCGCAGCTGGGGTGCGCAGTTCGGGACACTCGTACGGCGATATGCGGCAGCTCTCAGCGCCGACCGCACCTTCCTCGCGATCATGATCGCGCTGCCCTTCGTGATGGGCGCGATGGCCCGCGCCCTGGCGGGAAGCCGTCTCACCCAGGAGACGGCGATGAACGCCCTGCTCATCCTGTGCGTGGGCGGTGTGCTCACAGGGGCGGCCAACGCCGTGCGGGAGCTGGTCAAGGAACGGGTGATCTATCAGCGGGAACGCGCGGTGGGGTTGTCCAGATCCGCGTATCTGATGTCCAAGGTGGCGGTACTCGGCGCGGTGACGGTCGTACAGGCCGTGGTTCTGACGCTGGTCGCGCTCGTCGGCGTGGATCTGAACGCACCCGGCGGCCGGGGTGTGCTGCTCCCTCCCCTCCTGGAGATCACGCTGGCGGTGGCGCTGTTGTCGTTCACGGCGATGACACTCGGTCTGCTCGTCTCCGCGCTCGTGCGCAAGGAGGAAGTCACCATGCCGCTGCTGGTGCTGCTCGCCATCGTCCAGGTGGTGTTCTGCGGAGCGCTGCTGCAGCTGGACGGCGTGCCGGTGCTCGAACAGGTGGCGTGGCTGGTGCCCTCACGCTGGGCACTTGGCGCCATGGCGGGCACGGTCGACCTGTCCGAGATCGTCCCTGGCGCACTGACGCAGGACGCCTTGTTCGAGCACTCCGCCGGGGTGTGGCTGCTCGACATGGGAATGCTGGCCGCGCTCTCGGTCCTGTTCTGCTTCGCCGTCGCGCGGCTGCTGCGGCGTCATGAGCCCGCCATCATGCGGAAGTAGGGGCCTGACCATGACCACATGGGACTTCCGCCCGACGCATGTGATCCCCCAGGACGGGCTGCCCTCCTGGGAGGAACCGGATGCGTCGCACCCGTCCGAGCCACTCGACCCGCTGCTGCCGGTGCGGCTGGTGGAGCGGCGCGGCGACTGGGCGCGGGTGGAGTGCGCGAACGGCTGGGCGACCTGGGTCGACGCGCGGCTCCTGGTGTCCGTTCCGCAGCAGCCCCCGGACGCCGGCCGTCCGCTGACCCGGGCGGCGGATCCGCGGCCGCTGATGGCACGGGCCGAGGAGGCGCTGCGGCAGTACCGCAGCGCGGCGGAGGATCTGTCGCGGGGGCAGGCGGACGGAGAGGCGTTCCACCGCAGGACACAGGGGCTGCGCGTGGGGATGGTCGTGGACGGCGAGTCGGTGTGGCTGTACGACGCGGAGCACGAGCGCTGGGTGTACTGCGACGGCACCCGCCTGACGGCCTTCGCGTCCGCTGCGCCGCCGAGCCCGAACCCGGCCCTGGGTGGATCCGGTTCCGCCGCGCCCGACGGGCCGGATGCGGCGCCCGGCGGGCCGGATGCGGCGTCGGGCGGGCCGGATGCGGCGTCGGGCGGGCCGGATGCGGCTCCGGGCAATTCAGACCGTCCGACCGGCCCGGGCGCCTGGGACGTACCGGGCAGTTCGAGCGGTTCGGGCGGCACAGGCGGTATCGGGCATGAGCCGACGCGGATCGTCGACTCCGCACGGCTGCGCGAAGCGGGCGCACCCGGCGACGCCCCGGGCACGCATGGCTCCCCCGACACCCTGAACTCCCCCGACACGCCGGACTCCCCCGGCGCCTGGGGCGACGACGCCGAATCGACACGTCCGCCCACAGGTCCCGAGGTGAGGGGTGAGACCTGATGGCCGGCAGCGCGGCACGCGATCCGAGCATCGCCTACGGACGGCCCTCGGAGCTGATCGGGCGGCGGATCGCGGGCTACCTCGTGGAGCGCGAGATCGGCCGCGGCGGCATGGCGGTCGTCTACCGGGCCCGCGACCTGCGCCTGGAGCGGACGGTCGCCCTCAAACTGCTGGCCCCCGAACTCGCCCGCAACGACACCTTCCGCAGGCGGTTCACGCATGAGTCACAGGTGGCCGCGGCGATCGACCATCCGCACATCGTGCCGGTGTTCGCGGCGGGCGAGGCCGACGGCATCCTCTACATCGCCATGCGCTACGTGCCCGGGCAGGACCTGCGCATCCTGCTCGACCGTCAGGGGTCGCTGTCGGCCGAGACGGCGGGGCGGATCGCCGCGCAGGTGGCGTCCGCGCTGGACGCCGCGCACGCCCACGAGCTGGTGCACCGCGATGTGAAGCCGGGCAACATCCTCATCGCGGCGGGCACGGACAGCGACCATCCGGAGCATGTCTACCTCACCGACTTCGGCCTGACGAAGAAGTCCCTGTCGCTGACCGGCCTGACCACGGTGGGCCAGTTCGTCGGCACGCTCGACTACGTCGCGCCGGAGCAGATCTCCGGACGCCCGGTGGACGGCCGCTGCGACGTCTACAGCCTCGGCTGCGTCGTCTACGAGACGATGGCCGGGGCGCCGCCGTTCCGGCGGGACGACGATCTGGCACTGCTCTGGGCCCACCAGTACGATCCGCCGCCTCCGTTGACCACGCAGCGCCCCGATCTGCCCCGCGCCCTCGACGGCGTACTGGCCAAGGCCCTCGCCAAGACCCCGAGCGAGCGGTACGGCTCATGTCTGGAGTTCGTGTCCGACCTGCGCTCGGCCGGGGCGCAGAAGCCCCCTGACGGCGAGGGCGTCCTCGCGGGCGGCCATGCGCCGACCCGCGTCGACGCGCTCTTCCGCGGCCTCGCCGCTCCCCCGGATCCGCCGCCCGAACCGCCTCGATGGGCGATGCCGGTATTCCCCGGACGCGTCCGCTGATTCCGAGCGGCGGTACGTCAGGCAGGTGGCGTCGAGGCGGAGTCGGACCGTACTTCACCGCTGCGGCGGACAGGCAGCGCCAGCAGGCCGCCGAGGAAGCCTGCGAGCAGGCCCCAGCCCGTGGCGATGCCGACCGCCGTCCACAGATGCGGGCGCAGGGCCACCTCGGCCGAGAGCGCGCCGCCGAGGTCGCCGATGCCGAGGATCGACAGGCCGAGGTGTGCGGAGGTGGTGACGACCAGGCAGACGGCCAGCACGGTGAGGGCGAGCGCCACCGCCATGTGGACGGCGTGCTGCCAGAGCCGCACGCGTGCGGGTGAGCGGACCGCCATCAGGAAGGCCGTTCCGAGCAACAGCACCCCCGCGACGACAGCCAGCCACCACACCCGGCCGTCGTGCTCCGACAGCGTGCGCAGATTGAGGGTCGCATCGGACGAGCTCCGCAGCACCTGGTCCAGCACGTGGGGCATGGGCAGGCCGAAGGGGCCCTCCACACGGCCTTCCCAGGACGCGCCGAGGCCGAGGGTGAGGGCGAGCCACGCGAGGTTGGGCAGTCCCAGCAGAATGACGGCGAACGTCTCAGCCGCGTGACCGCGGGTCGCGGCGACCACCAGCCCGATGACGAGCCCCACGGCGACGTAGGCCAGGAGCAGGACGACCATGGCGTACGCGGCCGGACGCACCGACTCCTGAAAGCGCACGAGGCGGGCCGGGAGCGGCGCCCCACGCGAGACGAGCAGGGCCAGGACGAGCACGCCCGCGAGCCACAGGAGGCCGAAGACGAGGCTGAGGGCGTAGTCGGCGCGGAAGCCGATGCTGGGCGACGAGGTGCCGAGTACGTCGGTGAGGAGGCCGCCCGTCGGGTCGTCGACGGGGATGTCGAAGGTGTACCGGGCGCCGGCGCACAGTGCGAGGAGTGCGGCGGCCCACAGCAGGGCCAGTCGCGCCGCCCAGCCGGCGAGTTCGCCGGGGCCCGCGACGGCCCGGTGCCGCAGCGGCCGCAGAAAGCCGGTCGCGAGGGTCAGGGCCCCGGCGAGGGCGACCGAGAGCGGCAGTGCGGCGAGGTCCGCGTCCGCTCCGACGATCGCGCTCGCGTCGCCGGTCAGCGAGATCGATCCGCCGGCGGCCATCAGGACGACCGCCGCGGCCACCCGCCAGAAGGAGGCGCCCGGCAGGTCGGTAGCGCCCGCCGCCCACAGGCCGAGCGCCGCCGTCACGGCCATGACGGCCAGTGCCACGACCACTGCCACGACGGCCTGTGGCCATCCGTGGGCAGCCCGGCTCCCGCCACTTTGATCTCTGGTCTGCTGCGCGCTCACGCTGCCACGCTAAGTATCCGGGGGCGGGGGCGCTTCCTGTGCTGGGCCGACCGCGTCCGCTTGCGGACAGGGCGACGACGAGGGGCACAATAGGCCGAAATCAAGCAATATCTGACATTACGAACCAATCCACGTTCACCGACATCGCCACGCCGGGAGAAGAGACCCGTGAGTTCCCAGCCGCCGCCGTCAGACCGCCCCACCGGTCCTCCTTCCGGCCCACTGTCAGGCGGCCGTCCGGGACCCGCACCAGAGGCACCCACCGAGCTCAGCCCCACACCTCCGCCCGGCTCCCTCCCGCCGGAACCGCCTACCGGTGGCGGCAGTGGCGGCAGCAGCGGCGGGGGCGGGGGCAGCGGTGAGGGCGGCACTGGCGGCGGGGACCCGGGTGGCGGGAAGGGGGGTGGCCCCGAAGGTCCCGCTCAAGGCCCGGGCGAGGGCCCCGGCGAGGGTCCTGGAACACCCTGGTGGCGCTCTGTGCCCAAGGTGGCCGGCATCGCCGCCGCGATCGTGGCGGCCACCGTGCTGGTCATCGTTCTCACCCGTCCGGACGATGGCAGCAGCGGCGGTGGCGCATCAGGCTCGGACGGCGAGTTCTTCCTCCAGGCCGCGGGCGCCACGGGCATCGACCCGTTCACCGAATCCTCGGAGCCCGACAGTCGCCCGTCCGCACCGCCGCCGACGCTGCCCAGCGCTCCGGAGACCGGCACCAACGTCACGCGCAGCGTGGAGGGTTCGACCCCCGGCCTGTACGGCGGGACGCGCAACATCGCCAGCTGTGACGTGGAACAGCAGATCAGCACGCTCACGGCCGAGCCGGACAAGAACAAGGCGTTCGCCTCGGTGCCGGGCATCAAGGCGTCCGACGTCCCCTCGTATCTGCGGTCGCTGACTCCGATGCAGCTGCGCATGGATACCCGGGTCACCAACCACGGCTACAAGAACGGCGCGGCCAACAGCTACCAGGCGGTGCTGCAGGCGGGCACCGCGGTTCTCGTCGACGAACACGGCGTGCCGCGGGTGCGGTGCGCCTGCGGCAATCCGCTGACTCCCCCGGTGGCGCTGCGGGGCGATGCGGAACGCAAGGGCAATGTCTGGCCCGAGTACCGGCCATCGAACGTGATCGCCGTCGCTCCCGCGCCGCAGGTGGTGAACGTGTTCGTGGTCCTGGACCTCAGGAACGGCAAGTGGTTCGAACGGGAGAAGGGCGACACGGGCGAGAAGGACAAGCCGACCACGCCCCCCACCTCCGAGCCCTCGCCGACGACCACCACCCAGTCTCCGTCGCCCTCGCCGTCACTGTGCCCGTCGGGTACGACACCGTCGCCCACCACGGGAACCACCCCGGACGCCACTACCACCTGCCTGCCCGCAACGGCGTCACCCACCTCACCGTCACCCACGTCACCGTCGCCGTCGCCGTCGCCGACCGACACTTCACCGACGGACCCATCACCGCCGGACGCGACCGGCCCGTCGGCGGACGGGGCGACGGCAGACGGAGAGACGGCGGAGACCCTGCCCGGCCTCTACGCCCGCCCGACCGCCTCGGGTTAGTCGGAATACCCCGCTTCCCGCCAGCAGTGACGACCCCGCGCACCGGCTGCTGCCCCGGGCGGACTGGTCGCCCTCACCATCCGTGCGTGTACCGACGAGAGACCGGGCCGTCTGCCACCGCACTCCTTGCAGGGTGCTGATGGTGCCGCCGCCGGGACCCTTTCGCGTGCTCCGCATACCTCACCGGCCGCACGTCCGGCGTCAGTTGCCGTGCCGCTACATGTCGGCGGGCCCTCTCCGCGTGCTGCGCGGAGAGGGCCCGCCCGTACAGCTTCGGTGACTGCCTCGATCACGGAAACCACAGGTCATCGCACGCGCCCGCGTGGTTTCAGCGGCACCGGCGGGAGTTCGGGGGCGGGGAGGGGATCGCCGTCGTAGCCCTTCACCTCGCCGAAGCGGGTGCCGGTCGTCCAGTCGGTGCGGGCCTGCTCGATTTCCTCCTGCGTACGGCCGATGAAGTTCCACCACATGATGATCTCCTCCTCGAACGGCTCGCCGCCCAGGAGCATCAGCGCGGAGTCGGAGGCGGCGCGCAGGGGGAGTTCGGTGCGGCCGCAGCCGAGGTAGAGCATCGAGCCGGGGAGGACCGGGACGCCGTCGACGTGGACCTCGCCGGACATGGACAGGACCGCGTACTCGAAGTCCCGCTCCAGCGGAAGGCTGGTCTCGGCACCGTCGGCCAGGGCCAGGTCGGCTCCGACGATCGGGGTGTAGGTGGCGCCGGGTGAGGTGGCCGTGTCCAGGGTGCCGAGGACGACGGTGGCGTGGACGCCGGCCGCGGTGGCGGCCGGGAGGTCCGTGTGGTGTTCGAAGTGGGCGTCGATGTGCCGGGAGCCCTCGGGCAGCGCGGTCCACAGCTGGGCCCCGTGCAGGAACCGCGAGTGGGACCTGGGGGTCTCCTCGCTGTGGCTGATGGCCGATCCGGTGGTCTGCAGGCCGAGTTCGCGGGGGCGGATGGTGGCGAGCGAGCCGGTGGAGTCGCGGTGCAGCACCTCGCCCTGATGCAGCCAGCTCACGGTCTGCAGGCCCATGTGCGGGTGCGGCGGCACCTGCATGCCGGGCTCGTCGGCGATGTCGTCGGGGCCGTAGTGGTCGACGAAGCACCAGGCGCCGACCATGCGGCGCCCCAGGTTCGGCAGCAGCCGCCGCACTTCGGTGGACTCGCCGAGCTGCACCTTGCGCGGGGCGAGGAGCTCGCGTACGGGTTCGGCCACCACGAAACCGCGCCCGCCGCACACGGACAGGGCTGCCTCACGATCAAGATTGCTCATGCCGCTCAAGGTAGCTTCCGGGCGCCGCAAAGTCGCTCACGGCTGCAGTCTTCACGGCTGCAGACTTCACGGCTGCAGACTTCACCGCTGCAGACTTCACCGCTGCGGGCGTGAGCCCGCAGGCTCAGCGTCTGACGGCGCGCAGGATGACGAACTTCGGGTTGCCGGCCACGGTCCGGCAGTTGCCGAAGATCCGCCGCAGTGTGACGTGGTGGCCGAGGTGCCGGTTGCCGACGACCCATAGTTCGCCGCCCTGCCTGAGTGCCCGGCGGGCGTCGGCGAACATACGGCGGGCGGTGGAGTCGGTGACGGCCTGGTGACTGTGGAACGGCGGATTGTTGAGGACCAGGTCGAGGCTGCCGGAGGCCAGAGCTGTCAGCCCGTCGCCGACGAGGAATTCGGCTTTCCCGTCGGCATTGTCGCGGTACGTGGCTTCGGCGGAGGCGACGGCCTGGTACGACTCGTCGGTGAAGACCACTTCGGCCTCCGGGTTGGCGAGCGCCGCCGACGTGCCGAGCACGCCGTTGCCGCAGCCGAGGTCCGCGATGCGGCTCGGCCCTTCGCCGGTGGGGAGGTGGTCGAGGAGGAAGCGGGTGCCGATGTCGAGGCGGTCGGCACAGAAGACGCCCGCGTGGTTGGTGACCGTGCGGCCGCTCATCGGTCCGATGCCGGCGGGCAGTTCGTAGCGGTACGGCCAGGGGTTGGGCCCGCGGTTCAGGCCGGGGTCGGGGGTGGCGAAGATCAGGCGGGCCTTCTTCTTCGCCAGGGAGGTCTTCGTCGGGCCGACGAGGCGTTCGAAGAGCTGGAGCGTCGAGGTGTGGATCTCCTTGACCATGCCCGTGCCGATGACAACGCTCCCCTCGTGCAGCGCGGGGGCGAGGCGGTGCAGCTGGTCCTCCAGGAGGGCGAGGCTCTTGGGGACGCGGACAAGGAGGACGTCGATACGGTCCGGGCGCGGGTCCTGGGTGCTCAGGAGTTCGCCCGCCGTGCGGCCGGAACGCTCCAGGTTCTCCCGGGTGGCCTGGCGGGCGAGCCAGGAGTCGGTGATCTGAGTGGGCCGGTACGCGGCGAGGGCGGTGGCGAGGGCGCCCCAACGGTCACCGAGCACGACGATCCGCCGGCCTTCGAGACCGACGGATTCGAGGTGTTCCAGGAGGTAGGAATCGGAGGCGTCCCAGGCGCGGAGCCGGTCGCGCGGGTCGACGGGGTGGCGCGTGAGGTCGTAGTCGCCCCATGACGTGGTCAGACGGTTCATCGTGCCGACCAGGCTAGTCGAGCCGTTGGTCGCCGAGTGCCACGGCGGCACGCTCGCGGTTCGACGCCGGTACGCGGCCGGTTCGACGCCGGTACGCGGCCGGTTCGACGTCAGCACGAGACGGGCTCGCGTCGGTGCGGTGCCGTACCGACGCAGCACCCCCACAAGCGACTAGTGGAATACTCAACTACCTGGCGGGGTTGACCCGGCGCAAAGGAGGTCACCGTGACGGAGACGTACTACACGCAGGGAAGCACCGCCGAGCGCTGGACGCGGGCGGGGCTGTTCTTCGAGGCGAAGGACTACGCCGCCGCGGCAAGGGTGCTGGGTTCGCTCGTCGAGGAGGTGCCCGAGCAGGTGGCGCCCCGGCTGCTGCTCGCCCGTGCGTACTACCACTCGGCCCAGCTCGCGCGCGCCGAGGCCGAGCTGCGCAGGGTCATCGACCTCGACCCGGTCGAGCACTACGCCCGGCTGATGCTGGGACGCACCCTGGAGCGCCAGGGCCGCGACGAGGAGGCCGCGGGCCAGCTGCGCCTGGCAGAGGCGCTGGGCGCGAGCCTCACGTAGCCACAAGGCCCGGGCCTCGCCCGTCCGGGCTAAGGCCGCGGGTCCGCCGGGCACGGGGCGTGCCACGATCATCACGTCGGAGATCTCGGGCTCATGGCGGACGGCTGGCACTGTGACGCTGAGCGGGAACGCGAAGGACAGCGGGGCCACCTCCCTGCGCCGGGGTCCGGCCCGCCGTCCCGTGGACCGGGTCCGCCTGGTCCTCACGGCGGTCGGCTTCCTGCTCGTGGTCGGCCTCGCCGTCCTCCAGCGGGCCGTCCCGGATCTGCTGCTCGCGCCGATCGTCTTCGCGGCGGGCATCGTGATGGCCGCGGTGCCCGCCTTCGTTGCCGTGGAGCGCCTGATACGCGGCGAGGCACGGCTGGTCACCGACGGAGTGCTCGCCGGACTCCTCGCGTATCTCACGGCGCTCGGTATCAATCTGTACGTACTCGGCCCGGGCCCCGACGTATTGCACCGGGCCCTCGCACAGACCCACGGCAACACCGGCGGCAGCTCACCCCTGCACCTGTACATCGCCACGGTCGTCGCCTTCATCACCGTCGTCGGCTTCGCCGACCGCGATCTGCTGCGCAATGCCGCCTGGGGCGGCCTCACCATCACCGCGCTCGCCGCGCTCGTCGGGAACACGGCGACGCTGCCCGGCATGCTCCTGACGTTCCTCCTCGGGCGTGCCGTGGCCTTCGCGGTGCGCTGGCTGCGCGGCACGAGCGATCCCTCCCCGACGGACGCGGAGGTCGCGGCGGCCCTCGCCGAGACGGATCTGCCGCCGGTCGCGAGCCGCCGGATCGCCAACGCCCGGGACGGTACGCGGCGCTACGAGGCCGTCACCGTCACCGGTGAACGCTTCACGGTCACCCTCCTCGACCGCGACCGGATCACCGCGGGCCTCGCCTACCGCCTCTATCAGCGGCTGCGGCTGCGCAGGCCCGCACAGAGCCAGGGGCTCGTATCGCTGCAGCACGTGGTCGAGCAGCGGACCCTGCTCGCCCTGGCGGTGCGGCACAGCGGCATCCGCACCCCGCGGCTGGCCGCCGTACGCAAGGTCAACGCCGATGCGACGCTCCTCGCGTACGAGGATGTGCCGGGCCGCTCCCTGGACCGGCTGCGGCCCGAGGAGCTGACGGACGGGCTGCTGCGGGAGGTGTGGCGGCTCGCCCGGGATCTGCACGCGCACCAGATCAGCCACCGCCGGATGTCCGCGGACGCGTTCATCGCCGCGGACGACGGCACCGTATGGCTGACGCGTCTGGAGGCGGGCGGGGTCGCCTCGACCTCGTTGCAGCACCGGCTCGACGATGCCGAACTCCTCGTCACCCTCGGTCTGCTGTCCACCCCGGAACGGGCCGTGCACGCCGCACGTGAGGTGCTCGGCGATGCCACGCTCGGCGCCGTGCTGCCGCTGCTGCGCCCTGCGGGCCTGAGCCTGGCGACGCGTTCACGGCTGCGCCGCGACAAGGGCGTCATGGAGCAGGTCGGCCAGGAGATCCTCGCGTTCCAGCCGGCCGCGCCGCCCGCGAAGGCCGTGGTCTACGAGCGGCTGCGGCCGCGCACGATCCTGTCCGCGCTCGGCGGCTGTGTGGCCGTGTACTTCCTGATCGGGCAGTTCGCCTCGCAGCCGATCGGGCAGGTGTTCCGCGGGATCTCCTGGCCGTGGGCGCTGCTCGCACTCGCCGGTGCCGCCGTGACGTATGTGGCGGCCGCGATGAACCTGGCCGGTTTCGTGCCCCTGCGGCTGCCGTATGTTCGGCTGCTGCTGGCCCAGCTCGCGGCCTCGTTCGTGACGCTGGTGACGCCGGCGGCGATCGGCGGCATCGCGGTCAACACCCGCTTCCTGCAGAAGGCGGGCATCGCCTCCGGTCTCGCGGTGACCTGCATGGCGGCCTCGCAGATCGCGATGTTCGGGGCGTTCCTGCTCCTGGTCATGCTCTTCGGCTCGCTGTCGGGCTCCTCCACGGGCGCCCAGCTGCCGCCCTCGTCGGTGATCGTGACCGTGCTGCTCGCGGTGGCGCTGCTGGCCGTGGTGGTCGCCACGGTGCCCAGGCTGCGCAGGTTCGCGCTCGACCGGGTGAAGCCGTACTTCAGCGATGTGGGTCCGCGGATGCTGGAGCTGGCCCGGGATCCGGCGCGGCTCGCTGTCGGTGTGGGCGGCGCGTTCCTGCTGCCGATCGCGGGCAGTGCCGCGCTGTGGGCCTCGGTGCTCGCCTTCGAGGACGAGAGGCCGGTGCAGTTCGCGACGGTCGCGGTTGTCTTCCTGATCGGCAAGACGGCCGGTTCGCTGGTGCCGACGCCCGGCGGCCTGGGCGCGGTGGAGGCGGTCCTGTCCGGTGGCCTGGCCGCGGCGACCGGGATCAGCGGCTCGACGGCCTTCTCGGCCGTGATTCTCTTCCGGCTCCTCACGTTCTGGCTGCCGATCGTGCCGGGCTGGGTGGCCACGACGTGGCTGCAGAAGCGGGAGGCGCTGTGAGCGCGGTGCGGGCGGGCCACCGCCACCGCCCTGCGCGCACGCTGCGGCCCGCCCGCACCCGCCCGCACCCGCCCGCACCCGCCGCCCGGCGTCCCGGGCCCGCCCTGCCTCAGCCCCGATACGTCTCGAGGAGCCGCAGCCAGATCTCGCTGATCGTCGGATACGCCGGCACCGCATGCCAGAGCCGCTCGACGGGCACCTCGCCCGCGACCGCGATCGCCGCGCTCTGGACGAGCTCGCCCGCGCCCGGCCCCGCGAATGTCGCGCCGATGACCACCTCGCGGTCGACGTCGACCAGCATGCGCGCCCGCCCCCGGTAGCCGTCGGCGTACAGTGACGCGCCCGCCACCGAGCCCAGGTCGTGGTCCACGGCGCGGACGTCGACCCCGGCGCGCTCCGCCTCGGCGAGCGTGGGTCCGACCGAGGCGATCTCGGGGTCGGTGAAGACCACCTGGGTCACGGCGTCATGGTCGGCGGTGGCCGCGTGCGCGCCCCAGCGGTCGGTTTCGAGCAGCGGTACGCCCTGGGCCCGGGCCGCGATCGCGGCCCCTGCGATACGTGCCTGGTACTTGCCCTGGTGGGTCAGGAGTGCCCGCCCGTTGGCATCGCCGACCGCGTACAGCCAACTGCTGCCGGCGACCCGGCAGCTCTCGTCCACGTCGAGGTACTCGCCCGGGGTCAGGCCCACCGATTCCAGGCCGATGTCGTCGGTGCGCGGGGTGCGGCCGGTGGCGACGAGGAGTTCGTCGGCCTCCACGGTGGAGCCGTCGCCGAGGGTCAGCGTGACGGTGCCGTTCTCGCGTGCGACGGAGGCGACGGAGGTCTTGGTGCGTACGTCGGCGCCCGCCTCGCCGAGCGCCTCGGCGACCAGTTCCCCGCAGAACGGTTCCATCCGCGGCAGCAGCCCTGCTTCCCGTACGAGCATCGTGACCCGGGAGCCGAGGGCCTGCCAGGCGGTTGCCATCTCGCATGCGACCGGCCCCCCGCCGATCACGGCCAGGCGCCCGGGAACGGCCTTGGCGCTGGTCGCCTCGCGACTGGTCCAGGCACCGGCGCCGGCGAGGCCCGGCAGCTCGGGCAGGGTGGCGCGGGTGCCGGTGCAGACGGCGACGGCGTGCCGGGCGGCCAGCACATGGCGTTCGCCCTCGGGGCTGCGGACCTTGACCCGGCGCGGCCCGTCGAGGCGGCCGTGGCCGCGGTGGACGCGTACGCCGATCGAGTCGAGCCAGGCGGCCTGGCCGTCGTCCTTCCAGTCGCCCGTGAAGTAGTCGCGGTGGGCGAGCACGGCCCCGGCGTCCAGCGGGCCCTGCACGGCGTCGCCGAGCCCGGGCACCTTGCGGGCGTCGGAGCGGGCGAGCACCGGGCGGAGCAGCGCCTTGCTGGGCATGCACGCCCAGTACGAGCACTCGCCGCCGATCAGTTCGCTCTCCACGATCGCGCAGCTCAGCCCGGCGGCCCGCACCCGGTCCGCGAGGTTCTCGCCCACCGGACCCGCGCCGATGACCACCACGTCGTATTCGGTCGTCTCCACATGTGCCTGTCCCATGAACAGCAGTCTGGTGGCAGGTGTGGCCCGCGGCCACAGGGGGCAGTCGAGACGGCACGGACATCCGGGAACCCGTCCCGGAATACCCACACGTCCCGCACCGTTGTGCGGGGCAGCCAGCAGCCGTCGGCGAAATGGTAGGAACACCGTGAGCACCCTGGAACTCACCAAGGAAAACTTCGACGAGATCGTCACCGAGAACGATTTCGTCCTCATCGACTTCTGGGCGGCCTGGTGCGGTCCGTGCAAGCAGTTCGGCCCGGTCTACGAAGAGGTGTCGCAGCGCCACAGCGACCTGGTCTTCGGCAAGGTCGACACGGAGGCGCAGCCCGAGCTCGCCGCCGCCTTCGGGATCCAGTCGATCCCCACGCTCGCCATCATCCGCGACAAGGTCGCGATCTTCGCGCAGCCCGGTGCGCTGCCGGAGTCGGCACTCGAGGACGTGATCGGGCAGGCCCGCAAGGTGGACATGGACGAGGTCCGCAAGCAGGTGGCCGAGGAGCAGGCCAAGCAGGCCGCCCGGGAAGGGCAGCCCGGTCAGGCAGGTCAGGACGGGCAGCCGGAGTGACGGCGGCATCCTGAGTCGCGTCGGGAGGGCGCCCGTTCCACGGAACGGGCGCCCTCTTCGCGTGCCGGGGGCCGGAGGCTGAAATCGAGGGACCGGAGCCCGGGGACCGGAGCCCGGGTCCAGAACGGTCTAGAACGGGTAGCCCGCCACGTCCCCGCGTACGGTCGTCCACCGCACGTCCGTGAACGCCTCGATGTTGGCCGCGCCGCCGAACCGCGCCCCGGTGCCGGAGGCCGCGGTTCCGCCGAACGGGGCGACCGCCTCGTCGTTCACGGTCTGGTCGTTGATGTGCACGATGCCGGTCGGAATGCGGTCCGCGAGGGCGAGGCCGCGTGCCGTGTCGCGCGTGACGATGCCGAGCGAGAGTCCGTAGTCGCTGTCCGCGGCGAGCGCGGCCGCCTCGTCGAGGGTGGTGAAGGGCCGTACGGGGGCGACGGGGCCGAAGACCTCCTCGGCGTAGGCGGGGGTGTGGTCGTCGACGTCGGCGAGAACGGTCGGCCGGTAGAAGAGGTCCTCGTGGCTGCCGCCCGCCGCGAGGCGTGCGCCGCGGGCGGTGCTCGCGGTCACCAGGCCGTGCACCTTGGTGAGTTGGCCGGTGTCGATGAGCGGTCCGAGGTGGACCTGCGCGCGGTGCGGGTCGCCGACGGCCAGCGAATCGGCCTTGGCGGCGAGACGTTCCACGTAGGCGTCGTGGAGCGAGGCGTGCACCAGGTGGCGGCCGGTGGTCATGCAGATCTGGCCCTGGTGGAAGAAGGAGCCCCAAGCGGCCGTGGAGATCACCGCGTCGAGGTCGGCGTCCTCCAGGACGATCAGGGCGGAGTTGCCGCCGAGTTCGAGGTGGACGCGCTTGAGGTGGCGGCCCGCGGCCTCGGCGACGGCGCGGCCCGCGGCGGTCGAGCCGGTGAAGGAGATGACGGGGACCAGCGGGTCGGCGACCAGGGCGCGGCCGGTGTCGGGGCCGCCGGGCAGGACGTGCAGCAGGTGTTCGGGCAGTCCTGCCTCGGCGAGGACCGCGGAGAGGAAGAGTCCACCGCAGACGGCCGTACGGGGGTCGGGCTTGAGGAGGACCGCGTTGCCGAGCGCGAGAGCCGGGGCGACGGAGCGTATCGCCAGGATCAGCGGGGCGTTGAAGGGGGCGATGACGCCGGTGACGCCGACGGGGACCCTGCGGCTGTACGACAGGCGAGGTGCCTCGCTCGGCAGCAGCTCGCCGGTGGGGCGGGAGGCGAGCGCGGCGGCCTCGTAGCACTCCTGGGCGGCGACATGGAGTTCGAAATCGGCCTTGCCCGGTATCGACCCGGACTCGCGGACCAGCCACTCCCGGAGCTCTTCGGCGTGCTCGGTGAACAGGTCGCCGGCCTTGCGGAGGACGGCCGCGCGCACAGAGTGCGGGGTCCTCGCCCAGTCCGCCTGGGCGTCCCGGGCGGCCGCCGCGGCGGTGGCCACGTCCTGTGCCGTTGCGAGGTCCACGGTGGCGAGTTCCTCGCCCGTGGCGGGCTCGGTGACGGCGTGTTCGCCGCCGCCGAGCGGCCGGGACTGCCAGGTCTTCGGGTCGAGCAGGGGCATGCCTTGGCTCCGTTCTGTCGACGAGGCGCCGACGGGGTACGACGCGGGGACCCGACGGTGGTGCCCGGTGCGCGAACCGCGGGCACCGCCACCTGGTTGAGCGTGCAACATCGTAGTCACGGCGACCCCGGATCGGGGGGTCTTGCTACGCATGTTCGCCATACAACTGTGCCCATGCGTCGGGGAGTTGACGGCAGGTCGGATGAGGGACCACCTCGCGGCCGAATCGGCTCCGCGACGCCCTGCCACCCGCCCGCCCGCCCCCACGGCCGATTCGGCTCCGTGATGCCTACCCCGCATCCGTACCGACGGGTAACGTGCTCGCGAAGCGCATCCGACCCCCGAGGTGGCCCATGACGCACACGACCGGCGCAGGCCCGCACACACCCGGCGCGGGCCTGGCCGGGACCGCCCGGGCGCTGGCCGACGGCGAGGTCTCCTCCGTCGCTCTCGTCGAGGAGTGCCTGTCCCGGATCGAGGACACCCGCTCCTCCCTGAACGCCTTCCGCCGGGTACGGACCGAGGCCGCGGTTGCCGAGGCCCGGGCGGCCGACGCCCGCCTCGCGGCCGGTGAGCGGCTGCCGTTGCTGGGGGTGCCGGTCGCGGTGAAGGACGACATGGACGTGGCGGGTGAGCCCACGGCCTTCGGCTGCGCCG
This sequence comes from Streptomyces lothianensis, assembly GCF_047779955.1. Taxonomy (NCBI): domain Bacteria; kingdom Bacillati; phylum Actinomycetota; class Actinomycetes; order Kitasatosporales; family Streptomycetaceae; genus Streptomyces; species Streptomyces lothianensis. Next base: position 151,130 of record NZ_JBLMKT010000072.1, read on the forward strand.
GAGATTTCCCGGCCAAGGAGCAGGACGCGGAGGCCGTACGGCGACTGCGGGCCGCGGGCGCCGTCATCGTCGGCAAGACCAACACCTGCGAACTGGGCCAGTGGCCGTTCACCGAAGGGCCCGCGTTCGGCAACACCCGCAACCCCTGGCACACGGGGCACACCCCGGGCGGCTCCTCGGGCGGCTCGGCGGCCGCCGTCGCCGCGGGCCTGGTACCGGCCGCGCTCGGTTCCGACGGCGCGGGCTCGGTACGGATACCGGCCGCCTGGACGCATCTCGTGGGCATCAAACCGCAGCGCGGCCGGATCTCCTCCTGGCCTCAGGCGGAGGCCTTCCAGGGCATCACGGTCGACGGCCCACTCGCCCGCACGGTCGCCGATGCGGCGCTCCTGCTCGACTGCGCGAGCGGCAGCCACGAGGGCGACCGGCACAAACCCCCCGCGATAGGTGCCGCGGCGGCCGCCGGGCGCGAGCCCGGCCGGCTGCGCATCGCGCTCTCCCTGAAGATGCCGTTCACGGCCACACCCAAGCGGCTGCACCCCGCGGTGCGCAGGGCCGTGACCGCACTCGGCGAACGGCTCGCCGCCCTCGGCCACCACGTCGAGGCAGCCGATCCCTCGTACGGCAGGATCGGCCTCACCTTCGTGCCGCGCGCAACGGCCGGGATCGCCGAATGGGCGGACCGGGTACCCGATCCCTCGCTGCTCGATCCCCGCACCCGCGAGGCCGCCCGGCTCGGGCGGCTGCTCGGCGGCGTTCCGCTGCGGGCCGCGCGGTGGGCGGAGGCACGGCTGCAGCGCCGGGTGGGGGCGCTCTTCACCTCGTACGACGTGGTCCTCGCGCCGACCACGGCCACTCCCCCGCCACGCATCGGCACGATCTCCCGGATGGGCGGCCTGCACACGGACCAGGCGATGATCGCGGCCTGCCCCTACGCCTGGACGTGGAACGTCCTGGGCTGGCCCGGGGTGAACGTCCCCGCCGGCTTCACCGCCGACGGCCTCCCCCTCGGCGCCCAGCTCCTCGGCCCGGCGAACAGCGAGCCCCGCCTGATCTCCCTCGCTGCCCAACTGGAGCGCGAACTCAAGTGGTACGAGAAATGGCCCGGGTGAGGCCGGCCCCCATCGGCCGGCCCGACCCGTGGCAGCGGCCGGGCCCTCGCCCCACCCCCGCAGCCGGACAGCGGATGGCCCGACTCCGGGGCGGACGGCCTCCACCCGCGTCGGCGGTCACCCTCACTCGCCGCGCTGGTCCAGGATTTCCGTGATCTTCTCCGAGGCCTCGCGGGCCGTCGGCTTCGGGTTGGCGCCGATGAGGACCTCGGTCATGTAGCGCTTGATCGGGTTGTCGGCCTCCACGGCCGCCCAGCGCGGGGAGTTGGGGGTGGCCCGGCCGCGGGCCGCGCCCTCGGCCATCGCGGCGGCGCCCGGGTTGGCGGCGACGGCGGAGGCGAGCGTGGTTTTGTTGGGTACGTAGGACATGGTCGTGGCGAGTTCCTTCTGCCAGCGTTCCCCGGCCAGCGCCTTGACCACCTCCTTCGCGCCCCACTCCTGGTCGGTGCGCTCGGGGATCACCAGATCCGAGCCTCCGGTGAAGACGGCGCCGGGGCGGCCGTCCTTCTTGCCGGGGACGGGGAAGTAGCCGATCTTCCCGGCGAGTTCGGGGTTGGTCTCCTCGATCAGTTTCACCGCGCCGGGAACGGTGATGATCTGTGCGACCCTGCCCTTCGCGAAGACCTCGGCCTGCGGCGGGGTCTGCTCGTCGGCGTCCTTCGGGCCGTCGCCGAGCGACTGCAGGCGCCGGTAGAAGTCCATGCCCGCGATCGCCTCGGGGCTGTGGAGGCTGCCGGTCCACACGCCGTTCTCCTCCTCGGCGAGTTCGCCGCCCTCCTCCCAGATGAACCCGGCGAGCGTGTACCAGTCCTGGCCGGCCAGGTAGATCCCCTGGTTGCCGTCCGAGTTGAGCTGTGCGGTCTGCTCCAGCCACTCCTCGCGGTCGCGGGGCAGCCGGTCGATGCCGGCGTCCGCGAAGAGGTCCTTGTTGTAGAGAACGACACGGTTGGCCGCGTACCAAGGGATACCGAACTGTGAGCCCTTGACCGCACCGGGCTCGGCGAGACCGGGCAGCCAGTCCTTCATGCCCAGGTCGCGCAGCGATTCGAGGGAGAGGTCGAGTACGCCGCCCTGGTCGACGTACTGCGCCACCTGGGTGTTGCCGACCTCGATCACATCCGGGGCGTCCGGGGAGTCGTCCGCGAGGGCCTTGCCGACCTTCTCGCCGATGCCGCTCCATTCCTGGATGCGTATGTCGAGGTCGATGTCGCTGTGTTCGGCCTCGAACTCCTCCGTGAACTTCGCCAGGAAGTCCTTGCTCGCGCTGTTCTGCATCAGCCACACGGTGACCGTCTCCCGGTCCTCCGAGCCGCCGAGGGACAGACTGCCGCAGCCGGTCGCCATCGAGGCGAGCGTCAGCAGGGAGAGGGGCAGGGCAAGGGTGCGGCGGTTCACGCGGTTTCACCTTCGGCACGGGGACATGACGGGGCCCGACGTGGGGGAAAGCGCGGGTAACGCTCAAACGGGTGTGGCCCTGGAGTTTGGTCTGCACCAATGAGACGGTCAAGGGTCCGGGGCGGCCTGTCTCAACATCTGAGACGCAGCCAGGCCGTTCCGTGCGCGCCGCCGTCTCGCGCGGCACCCGGGGATCAGGCACCGTGGAGTGGACCGAGTGACCACCCCGAGAGGAGTGCGACCGCCATGTCGGACCACACGTACCGGGTCACGGAGATCGTCGGCACCTCGACCGAAGGCGTCGACCAGGCCATCCGCAATGGGATCGCACGCGCCGGACAGACCTTGCGGGGCCTGGACTGGTTCGAGGTCACGCAGGTGCGCGGCCATATCGAGAACAACGAGATCGCCCACTTCCAGGTGGGCCTGAAGCTGGGCTTCCGCCTGGAGGACACGCAGTAGTCCCGGCGCTCAGGTGGCCGTGGCGCCGGCGTTCAGGTAACCGTGGCGCCGGTGCTCAGGCGGCCGTGGCGCCGGTGCCCAGGCGACCGTGGCGCCGGTGCCCAGGCGACCGTGGCGCCGGTGCCCAAGTGGCCGTGGTCCCGGCGCTCAGGTGCGGCCTTCGGTCTCCTGCGCGTCCTTCAGCGCCCGGGAGTCCTGGGCCCAGCGCGCCCGTACGACCTTGAAGCCTGCGCGTTCCGCGGCCTCGCACACCAGCTCGTCGTCGTCCACGAGCATCCGCACCTCGCGGCCGCGGGCCAGCCTGCGCAAAATCTCCAGTTTGGTGACACGGGCGGGCCTGCGGTCGCTGTCGCGCCGCATGTGCATCCGGCCCGCGGGCAGCCCGTGCCGGGCCAGCCACTCCTCGGTGGCGGCGCGGCAGCGCTCGGGACGGCCGGTGAGGTACTGGATCTCGCACTCCTCGGCGCTCTCGAGGACCAGCTCGATGCCGCGTGCGAGCGGCGGGTCGTGCGGCGCGGCGGCGAAGAAGGCCGCCCAGTCCCGGGGGCTGCGGGCCAGGAAGCGCTGCCGGTGCGCGGTGTCGGCGAGGGTGTTGTCCAGGTCGAAGACGGCGACCGGACGTCGTGCTGCGTGCTGCGGGGCGGCCATGCGGTCACCCTAGGGGGTGTCCGGCGCGTTCCGCCGGACACCGGCGCCCACCGGGAATCTCCCACGCCCGGCGGCGTTGTACGGGAGGTGACTTCCGCCGATGCCTCAGCCCCGGTCGCTGCCCCAGCCTCAGCCGATCCCGCCGCCTCCGTCCTGGCACGGACGCGTTTCTCCGTGCTCGACCGCTCCCGTACCCGGACGGGCCAGGATCCCGCACGCTCGTTGCGGGACACGGTGGCCTTCGCACAGCGGGTGGAGGCGCTCGGCTACCACCGCTTCTGGGTCTCCGAGCACCACAGCGTGCCGGGTGTGGCGGGCTCCGCCCCCACGGTGCTCGCGGCGGCCGTCGCCGCGGCCACCGCCACGATCCGGGTCGGTACGGGCGGTGTGATGCTGCCCAATCACCGGCCGCTGGTCGTGGCCGAGCAGTTCGGGGTGCTCGACGCGCTGTATCCGGGCCGGATCGACATGGGTCTGGGCCGCAGCCTCGGGTTCACGGGCGGTGTACGCAAGGCGCTCGGGCACGGCATGGACGATGCCGAGGACTTCGCCGACCGGCTCGACGAGCTGCTCGGCTATCTCACCGGCACCCAGACCGCACACCCCCAGGTCCACGCGTATCCGGCGGAGGGCAGACGCATACCGCCGTATGTGCTTGCCATGGGTGAGGGCGCGCGGATCGCGGCGGCGGCCGGGCTTCCGCTGGTGATCGGTGACCTGCGGGGCCGCGAACGGATGCGGAAGGCGATCGAGGGCTACCGCGACGGCTTCAAGCCCTCGGTCTGGGCCGATGAACCGTACGTGATCATCGCGGGCGAGGTGGCCGTCGCGGACACCACCGAGGCGGCCCGTCGGCTCCTTGTCCCCGAGGCCTGGTCGATGGCGTACTCCCGCACCCACGGGGTCTTCCCGGCCCTGGAGCCGGCCTCGGTGACGCTGTCGCGTGAGATGAGCGAGAAGGAGCGCGGTCTGTTCGCTCAGGGCCTGGAGGGCAAGCTGTACGGCACGGCCCCTCAGGTCTCGGCGGCGCTCGCGGAGGTCATCACGGGGACGGGTGCGAACGAGGTGATGGTGACGACGTCCACGTACGACAGGGCGGAGCTCCTCGATTCGTTCACCCGCCTCGGCACCCTGGCCGGCCTGGGACAATGACGGGAGCCCACCCCCGGAGAGCCCCATGCACGACCCGTACATCCGTATCCGCGGCGCCCGCGAGCACAACCTCCGCCACGTCGACGTGGACATTCCGCGCGATCAGCTCGTCGTCTTCACCGGCGTCTCCGGTTCGGGCAAGTCCTCCCTCGCCTTCGGCACGGTCTATGCCGAGGCTCAGCGCCGCTATTTCGAGTCCGTCGCCCCGTACGCCCGTCGGCTGATCCACCAGATCGGCGCGCCGAAGGTCGGCGAGATCACCGGGCTGCCGCCCGCCGTCTCCCTGCAGCAGCGCCGCTCGAATCCGACCTCGCGCTCCAGCGTCGGCACGGTCACCACGCTGTCGAATTCCCTGCGCATGCTGTTCTCCCGCGCGGGCGACCATCCGGCGGGCGCGGAGCGGCTGGATTCCGACGCGTTCTCGCCGAACACCGCCGCCGGCGCCTGTCCCACCTGCCACGGCCTGGGCCGGGTCCACCGCACCACGGAGGCGCTGCTCGTCCCCGATCCCTCGCTCAGCATCCGCGAGGGGGCGATCGCCGCGTGGCCGGGTGCCTGGCAGGGCAAGAACCTGCGCGACATCCTGGACGCGCTCGGTTACGACGTGGACCGGCCGTGGCGGGAGCTGGAGCAGGAGGAACGGGACTGGATCCTGTTCACCGAGGAGCAACCGGTCGTCACGGTGCATCCCGTCCGCGATGCCGAGCGGATCCAACGCCCGTACCAGGGCACGTACATGAGCGCCCGGCACCATGTCCTGAAGACCTTCGCGGATTCCAGGAGCCAGACGCTGCGTGCGAAGGCCGAGCGGTTCCTGGAGAGCACCCCCTGCCAGGCCTGCGGGGGCAGCCGGCTGCGTCCCGAGGCTCTGGCCGTCACCTTCGCGGGCCATACGATCGCCGAACTCGCCGCGCTCCCCCTCCACCGGCTCGCCGCACTGCTCGAATCGGCCGATGGCTCCGACGAGACGGTGCGGGTCCTCACCGCCGATCTGCTCGCCCGGATCGCCGTCGTCACCGAACTGGGCCTCGGCTACCTGTGCCTCGACCGCCCCACACCCACCCTGTCCGCGGGCGAGCTGCAACGCCTGCGCCTGGCCACCCAGTTGCGCTCCGGCCTGTTCGGCGTCGTCTACGTCCTCGACGAGCCTTCGGCCGGTCTGCATCCCGCCGACACGGAGGCGCTGCTCGGGGTGCTGGCCCGCCTGAAGGCCGCGGGCAATTCGGTGTTCGTGGTCGAGCACCACCTCGATGTCGTACGCGAGGCGGACTGGCTGGTCGATGTGGGGCCCGGCGCCGGGGAACACGGCGGGCGGGTCCTGCACAGCGGTCCGGTCGCCGAGCTGGAGGCCGTCGCACAGTCCGTGACGGCACACCACCTGTTCGTCCGCGGGACGACGCGCGTACGTGAACCGCGTACGCCCGCGGGATGGTTGAAGCTCACCGGGGTGGAGCTGCACAATCTGCGCGGCGTCGACGCCGAGTTCCCGCTCGGGGTGTTCACCGCCGTGACCGGGGTGTCCGGTTCGGGCAAGTCCACGCTCGTGGGCCAGGCGCTGGCGCCGCTGCTGCGCGGGGAGCCGGGGCCGGGCCCGGCGCGCGTCGAGGGTTCGGTGGACCGTGTGGTGCAGGTCGACCAGCGGCCCATCGGGCGTACCCCCCGCTCCAACCTCGCCACGTACACGGGGCTTTTCGACGTCGTACGCAAGGTGTTCGCCGCATCCGACGAGGCGAAGGCGCGTGGCTACAAGGCCGGGCGGTTCTCGTTCAATGTGGCGGGCGGGCGGTGTGAGACCTGCCAGGGCGAAGGCTTCGTCTCCGTCGAGCTGCTCTTCCTGCCCAGTACGTACGCCCCGTGCCCGAACTGCGCGGGCGCCCGCTACAACCCCGAGACGCTGCAGGTGACCTACCGCGGGCGGTCGATCGCCGACGTCCTCGATCTGTCCGTGGAGGCGGCCGCGGACTTCCTCGCGGAGATCCCGGCCGCCGCCCGCACCCTGCGGACGCTGCTCGACGTGGGCCTGGGGCATCTGCGGCTCGGGCAGCCCGCGACCGAGCTGTCCGGCGGCGAGGCACAGCGGATCAAGCTGGCGGCCGAGCTGCAGCGGGCCCGGCGCGGTCACACGCTGTACGTCCTCGACGAGCCGACGACCGGCCTTCACCCGGCCGATGTCGAGGTGCTGATGCGGCAGTTGCACTCGCTGGTGGATGCGGGGAACACGGTCATCGTGGTCGAGCACGACATGGACGTGGTGGCGGGCGCGGACTGGGTGATCGACCTGGGGCCCGGCGGCGGCACGGACGGCGGCCGTATCGTGGCGGCCGGGCCGCCGGCCGAGGTGGCACAGGCGGACGGGAGCCGGACCGCCGGATATCTGGCGGCGCGGCTCGTAGGATCGGGCAGGTGAGCGACAACGAACTCGGCGCGTTCCTGCGCACCCGCCGTGAGGCCGTGACACCGGCCGAGGTAGGCCTGCCCGAAGGTGGCCGACGCCGTACACCGGGGCTGCGCCGCAGCGAACTCGCGCTGCTCGCCGGCATCAGCGTCGAATACCTGACCCGGCTCGAACAGGGCCGTGACCGCCGCCCTTCGGCGCAGGTGCTCGGCGCGCTGTGCGATGCCCTGCGGCTGCCGCTGGACGAACGGATCCATCTGCGGTGGCTCCTCAAGGGAGACGAATCCGCCTTCCTGTGCGCGGCCCGCGCCCAGCCGCGGCGTGAAGTACGGGCCACCGTGCAGACGTTGCTGAGCCGTCTGGAGCCCACACCGGCCGTCGTCGTCAACTACGTCGGTGAGGTGGCCGCTTACACGGGAGGCTACGCGCGCCTCATGGGCCCGATCGGCCTCCTCGACGCCGAGGTGCCGAGCCTGCCCCGCTTCCTGCTCTCCGATCCACGCGCCCGACAGGCCTATCCCGACTGGGAGCGGGTGGCCGACGAGCAGGTGGAGGCCATGCGTTTCGGCCTGTCGCGGCAGGATCCGGAGACGCTGGAGCTCGCCCAGGAGCTGACGATCACGGTGGGCGCCGCGTTCACGGAGCGGCTCGCCGCATCCGGTCGGCTGGCGCGGAGCAGCGGCACGGAGACGCTCGTCCACCCCGAGGCGGGCGAGTTGCGGCTCGACTACGAGACCCTCGAACTGCCGGAGGCCGACGGCCAGTACCTGACCGTCCGGCTGCCCGCCGACGAGGCGACCGCCCGCGCCCTCGACCGGCTCGGCGGGCGCGGGCCGGGGTCGCTGCGGGCGGTCGGCAACTGATCTGACGCGCGGACCGAGGCGTTCAGGCCGGGCCGGGCCGGGTCAGGCCGGGTCAGGTCAGGTCAGGTCAGGTCAGGTCAGGTCACAGCCTGCCGGAGCTACCGCCCGGCCTTGCGCTGGGCGCGCAGCCACTCCTTGTTCATCGCCGAGATCGACGGCAGCGGGATGCCCTTCGGGCAGGCGGTCGCGCACTCCCCGGTGAGGGTGCAGCCGCCGAAGCCCTCCTCGTCCATCTGCCCGACCATGTCGAGCACCCGGCTCTCCCGCTCGGGCGAGCCCTGCGGCAGTACGTTGAGGTGGTTGACCTTGGCGGAGGTGAAGAGCATCGCCGAGCCGTTGGGGCAGGCGGCGACGCAGGCGCCGCAGCCGATGCACTCGGCGTGTTCGAAGGCGAAGTCGGCATTCGGCTTCGGTACGGGCGTGGCGTGGGCCTCGGGTGCCGCGCCGGTCGGTGCGGTGATGTAGCCGCCGGCCTGGATGATCCGGTCGAAGGCCGTCCGGTCCACGACGAGGTCCTTGACCACGGGGAACGCGGAGGCCCGCCAGGGCTCGACGTCGATCGTGTCGCCGTCCTCGAAGGAGCGCATGTGCAGCTGGCAGGTGGTGGTCGGCTCGGGGCCGTGCGCATCGCCGTTGATGACGAGCGAGCAGGCCCCGCAGATGCCCTCGCGGCAGTCGTGGTCGAAGGCGACGGGGTCCTCGCCCTTGAGGATGAGCTCCTCGTTGAGCGTGTCGAGCATCTCCAGGAACGACATGTCCCGGGAGATCCCGTCCACTTCGTACGTCGACATCGCGCCATCGGCATCGGCGTTCTGCTGGCGCCAGACGCGCAGGGTGAGCTTCATGCGTAGCTCCGCTGGGTGGGGTGTACGTATTCGAAGGTCAGCTCTTCCTTGTGGAGCACGGGGGAAGCGCCCGTGTCGGTGAACTCCCAGGCCGCGGCATAGGAGAAGTCCTCGTCACGGCGCTCGGCCTCTCCGTCCGCGGTCTGCGATTCCTCGCGGAAGTGGCCGCCGCAGGATTCCTCGCGGTGCAGGGCGTCGAGGCACATCAGCTCGGCGAGTTCGAGGTAGTCGACGATGCGGTTGGCCTTCTCCAGGGACTGGTTGAACTCCTCGCCGGTGCCCGGCACCTTGATCCGCCGCCAGAACTCCTCGCGGATCTGCGGGATGCGTTCGAGGGCCTTGCGCAGCCCCGCCTCCGTACGCGCCATGCCGCAGAACTCCCACATCAGCTCGCCGAGTTCGCGGTGGAAGGAGTCCGGGGTACGGTCGCCGTCGACGGCGAGCAGCAGGCTGAGCCGGTCCTCCGTCCCGGCCAGTGCCTCCTGGACCGCGGGGTGTTCGGGGCCGACGGGTGCGGTGTGCGGGTTGCGGGCGAGGTAGTCGCTGATGGTGGACGGCAGGACGAAGTAGCCGTCGGCCAGGCCCTGCATCAGGGCAGAGGCGCCGAGCCGGTTGGCTCCGTGGTCGGAGAAGTTCGCCTCGCCGATCGCGAACAGGCCGGGGATGCTGGTCTGCAGGTCGTAGTCGACCCAGAGGCCTCCCATCGTGTAGTGCACGGCGGGGTAGATCCGCATCGGCACCTCGTAGGGGTTCTCCGCGGTGATCCGCTCGTACATGTCGAAGAGGTTTCCGTACTTCTCCTCGACGGCTCCCCGGCCCATCCGTTCGATGGCATCGGCGAAGTCCAGGTAGACCCCCTGTCCGCCCGGCCCCACCCCCCTGCCCTCGTCGCAGACGTTCTTCGCGGCACGGGAGGCGATGTCACGGGGGACGAGGTTGCCGAAGGAGGGGTAGATGCGCTCCAGGTAGTAGTCGCGCTCGTCCTCGGGGATCTCGGCGGCGGGGCGGGTGTCGCCCTTGGCCCTGGGCACCCAGATCCGGCCGTCGTTGCGCAGTGACTCGCTCATCAGGGTGAGCTTCGACTGGTGGTCGCCGGTGCGCGGGATGCAGGTGGGGTGGATCTGGGTGAAGCAGGGGTTGGCGAAGTACGCGCCGCGGCGGTGGGCCCGCCAGATCGCGGTCGCGTTGGAGTTCATGGCGTTGGTGGAGAGGTAGAAGACGTTGCCGTAGCCGCCGGATGCCAGGACCACGGCGTCCGCGAGGTACGTGTCGATCTTCCCGGTGACGAGGTCGCGGGCGACGATGCCGCGGGCGCGTCCGTCGACCACGATCAGGTCGAGCATCTCGGTGCGGGCGTGCAGCTCCACGTTGCCGGCGGCGATCTGGCGGCTGAGCGCCTGGTACGCACCGAGCAACAGCTGCTGGCCGGTCTGGCCGCGGGCGTAGAACGTACGGGAGACCTGGACGCCGCCGAAGGAGCGGGTGTCGAGCAGACCGCCGTATTCGCGGGCGAAGGGCACGCCCTGGGCCACGCACTGGTCGATGATCTCGACGGAGATCTGGGCGAGGCGGTGGACGTTGGACTCGCGGGCCCGGAAGTCGCCACCCTTGACGGTGTCGTAGAACAGGCGGTGGATGGAGTCGCCGTCGTTGCGGTAGTTCTTGGCGGCGTTGATGCCGCCCTGTGCGGCGATCGAGTGCGCGCGGCGTGGGGAGTCCTGGAAGCAGAACTGGACGACGTGGTAGCCCTGTTCGGCCAGCGTCGCGCCCGCGGAACCGCCGGCGAGTCCGGTGCCGACGACGATGACGGTGTGCTTGCGGCGGTTGGCCGGGTTGACGAGCCTGGCCTGGAAACGGCGGGTGTCCCAGCGTTCTTCGACCGGCCCCTCGGGCGCCTTGGTGTCGGCGACGGGGGCGCCCGTCGCGTAGTTGGCGTATGTGCTCATGGTCAGCTCACCACTCCGGTCATGACGGCGACGGGGACGGAGACGAAGCCCACGGTCAGCACCAGGGCCAGGATGTTCGCGGTCGCCTTGAGGGCCTTGTCGCGGCGGGCGCTGCCCGCGCCGAGGGTCTGGGCGGCGCTCCAGAAGCCGTGGCGCACATGCAGTCCGACGGCGGTCACGGCGACGATGTAGACGACGTTGCCGTACCAGGTCGAGAAGGTGTCGATGACGTTCTGGTACGGGTGCAGGTGCTCGAACTCGCCCGGGTGCACGGTGCCGGTGGTCAGGTCGAGGATGTGCCAGACGATGAAGAGGGCGAGGATGATGCCGCCCCAGCGCATGGTGCGCGTCGCGTAGCTCGCGCGCCTGCGCCGGTGCACGTACTTGGCGGGACGGGCCTTGATGTCACGGCGGCTCAGCTGGTACGCGGAGACGGCGTGCGCGACGACCGCGAGGACCAGCAGGATCCGGACGAGCCACAGACCCCACTCGTGGTGCAGGACCGGCGCGCCCATGGTGCGCAGCCAGTGGGCGTAGTCGTTCATCTCCTGTGGGCCGAAGAAGACCTTGAGGTTGCCGGTCATATGGGCGACCAGATAGCCGAGCATGATGAGCCCGCTGACGGCCATCACGGTCTTCTTGCCGATCGTCGAGTCCCAGAAGGAGCGCATCGGGGAGGGGCGCCCGCCTGGGGCGGTGCCCTTGTCGGGCCGCGTTGCCAGAGACATGCCGATGACGGTAGGGGCCACATATGCCATCAGTCCAAGACATGATCCGGCTCATTTCCATAGGCTGCACCTATCGTGCGGCTACGCTGGCGGTATGCAGCTGCAGCAGCTCCAGTACTTCGTCACCGTCGCGGAGACCCGGCACTTCACCCGGGCCGCCGAGGCGCTGCATGTGGCGCAGCCCTCGCTCTCCCAGCAGATCAAGACCCTCGAACGGGAGCTCGGCGCGGAGCTGTTCAGCCGGGCGCGCGGCAACATCGCCCTCACCGACGCGGGCGAGGCGCTTCTTCCGCTCGCGCGGCGGATCCTCGCGGACGCGGACACGGCGCGCCTCGAGGTGCAGGAGCTGGCGCAGCTGCGGCGGGGGCGGGTACGGCTCGGCGCGACGCCGAGCCTGTGCACCGGGCTGCTGCCGGACATCCTGCGGAGCTTCCGGGACGCGTATCCGGGGGTGCGGCTCGTGGTCGAGGAGGGCGGCTCGCACGATCTCGTACGCCGTCTCGCGCGCGGCGCCCTCGACCTCGCCCTGGTCGTGCTGCCGCTGCCCTCGCCCTCTCCGGCGCTGACCACGGTGGAGCTGCTGCGCGAGGACCTGGTGGTCGTCTCCTCGCCGACGGTGCCCGCGCCGGGGCGCAGGGGCGGCCGCTCGGTGCGGATCGCGGACCTGCAGAACGAACCGCTCGTGATGTTCCGGCACGGCTACGACCTGCGGGAGCTGACGGTCGGGGCGTGCCGTGCGGCGGGGTTCGAGCCGGAGTTCGCGGTGGAGGGCGGGGAGATGGACGCGGTGCTCGGGTTCGTACGGGCGGGGCTGGGTGTCGCGGTCGTGCCGCGGATGGTGGCCACGCGGGCGGGGCTTGGGTTGCGGGTCACTCCGCTGACGCGGCCCGGGCTGCATCGGTCGGTGGCCCTCGCCCACCGTAGCGATGTGGCTCCGCCTCGGGCGGCTCGTGAGCTGCAGCGGATGCTGACCGGGCATCTGGGTTGAACCGGGGGGAGGGGGAACCGGGGCTCCGCCCCGGTTCCCCGTATTCGACCCTCCGGTCGGATCTGCTCAGACGCCGCGGGGGCCGAGTCAGCCCACCGCGTCCACCAGCGCCAGCTCGTGCAGCCGGTCCGGCGGGCCGGGGCGGGCGTAGTACCAGCCCTGGGCCGTGTCGCAGCCGAGCTCGCGGAGTTGTTCGGCCTGGGCGCCGGTTTCGACGCCCTCGACCGTCACCGAGAGGTCGAGGCTGTGGGCAAGGCCCACGATGCCCTCGACGATCTTCAGGTCCACCGGGTCGACCGGGTAGCGCTGCATGCCCTGGGTGAAGGAGCGGTCGAGCTTGAGGACGCTCACCGGCAGGCGCCGCAGATTCGCCAGGTTCGAATAGCCGGTGCCGAAGTCGTCGAGGGCGATGTCCACGCCCATCTCGGCGAGCCGGCGCAGCGGCTTGAGGAGGTCGTCGTCCGCACCGATCAGGGCGGACTCGGTGACCTCCAGGCAGAGCGAGCCCGGGGGCAGACCGGAGCGCTGAAGGATCTCCACGGTGTCGGAGACCAGGCCCGGGTAGTGCAGCTGGTGCGGGGAGAGGTTGACGTTGATCCGCAGGGGACCGGCGTCCTCGTGCCGTTCCTGCCAGGCGCGGGCCTGGTTCACGGCCTGGTCGAGGACCCAGCGCCCGAGCGGCACGATCAGGCCGGTGTGCTCGGCGAGCGGGATGAAACGGTCGGGGCTGAGCACGCCGTGCTGCGGATGCGACCAGCGGACCAGGGCTTCCGCTCCCCGTACGCTGCCGTCCTGCAGGTTCACGAGCGGCTGGTACTCGATGAAGAACTCCTCGCGCGCCAGCGCGGTGGGCAGCGCGGTCGTCAGGCCGTGGCGGGTGATCGTCCGGGCGTCCGCCTCGGGGTCGGCGGTCTCGTAGCGGTTGCCGCCCGCGGACTTGGCCCGGTACATCGTGATGTCGGCGCTGCGCAGCACCTCCGCGGGGCTGCGCTCCCCCGCGGGCCCTTCGACGATGCCGATGGAGCCGCGGACGGTCAGCTCACGGCCTTCGATACGGACCGGGATGGCGAGCATGCTGAGGATCCGCGAGGCCAGCTCGTCGACCTCCTGCTCCGTGTCGTCGCCGGTGGTCAGCGCCACGAACTCGTCGCCGCCGAGCCGGGCCACCATCTCGCCGGGCCGGGTCGCACAGGCCTGGAGGCGGTCCGCGATCTCCACCAGGAGCCGGTCGCCGGCCGCGTGCCCCAGGCTGTCGTTGATGGCCTTGAAGCCGTCGAGGTCGAGATAGCAGAGCCCGAACCGGCGTCCCCCGCCGGCGGCGAGGGCCTTCTCCAGGCGTTCGAAGAAGAGGGTGCGGTTGGGCAGGCCGGTGAGTGCGTCGTGGGTGGCCTCGTAGCGCAGCCGGAGGTTGAGGAGGCGGCGTTCGGTGGTGTCCTCCATCAGGGCCAGCTGGTACTGGGGTTCGCCCTCGGCGTCCCGCAGCAGCGAGACCGTCAGATTGGTCCACAGGACCGTGCCGTCCGCGCGGTAGTACGGCTTCTCCACGCGGTAGAGGTCACGGCGGCCCTGCACCAGTTCCTCGTAGAGGCGCCAGACGTGGGGTGCGTCGTCGGGGTGCGTCCATTCGGAGACCTTGCGGCCGCGCAGCGAGTCGCTCCTGCCGCCCGCGCCGAACATCGCGTTCAGCGCCTCGTTGACCTGGAGGATGTTGCCCTCCAGATCGGCGATGCCGATGCCCACGGCCGCGCCCTCGAAAACGGCGCGGAAGCGTGCCTCGCTGGTGTGCAGCGCCTCGGCGACCGCCTGCCGCGCGGTGAGCGCGGCTCGCGAGATGGCCTCCTGCTCGCCGCGGGTCCGCTCGCGCAGCGCCTGGGCGTAGCCTCCGGCCATGGCGTGCTGCAGGCGCGCCGAGCGCGCCCGGTGCGCCTCGCGTTCCGTCTCCTCCTCGCTGCCGCAGTAGAGCACGAGATAGGCGTCGACGACGTCAAGGGTCTGCACGAGCGCCTCGGGGTCGGTGCAGTGCGCCTCGATGAGTGCCGCACCCACGCGCCGTCCGGCCGCCGGGTCGAAGCTCCGGGCGGTCAGCGCGTCACGCAACTGCTCGGCCAGCGGAAGCAGTTGCTTCTCGAACTCGGCCCGGGTGCGCGAGGTCGCCGTCACCGGGAACACCGCGCGGCCCCATATCGTGACGAACCGCCGCAGCCGTGAGTCCGGTTCGTCCGCCCCGGCCGGGTCCTGTGCTGCGGTCACGTCAGCAGCCCCACGCCCGCGTACCCGGAGAAGGCGAACGGATCCTCCTGGTCGACCGGTGCGTCCGGGCGCCACAGCGGCATGGAGACAAGTCCGGGCTCGGCCATCCCGTATCCCTCGAAGAAGCGCTCGATCTCGCTCCGTCCGCGCATGACCAGCGGATTGCGGATGTCCTTGTAGACCCCGACGGTCCCGCCGGCCTGCTCCTGCGACAGCGGGATGCCGTCGTAGGAGGCGTGGGTCAGGATCAGCATGCTGCCCGGCGCGAGCGCCTCGCGCAGGGCGGCGACCGCCTCGTAGGGCTTGTCCTCGTCCTCGAGGAAGTGCAGGACCGCCACGAGCATCAGCGCCACGGGACGGTCGAGGTCGAGCAGGTCGGACAGCTGGGGGCTCTCCAGGATCTCCTGGGGCCCCCGCAGGTCCGCGGCGAGCACCTCGGCGTCCGGATTGCCGTCCAGTACGGCCTCGCTGTGCGCCACGGCCACCGGGTCGTGGTCGACGTACAGCACCCGCGCGCCGGGGTGCAGGCCCTGTGCGACCTCGTGGACGTTGCCGAACGTCGGGATACCGGAGCCGATGTCGAGGAACTGCGTGATGCCCCGCTCCACCGCGTAGCCGACGGCGCGCCGCATGAAGGCACGATTCGCCTGCATGATCTTGGGCAGGCCCGGCATGAACTCCATGGCCTTGCGGGCCGCTTCGCGATCCGACTCGAAGTTGTGCGAACCACCCAGGTAGTAGTCATAGATACGCGAAACGCTCGGCACCGAAATGTCGATGCCCCGCGGGGCCCAGGCGGGTCGCTCCATCAGATTCTCCCTGTTCGGCATCTCGGGCGTGTGACCGAGCCGGTGTTCGAGGCGAGGCTACTGATCCGCCGCCCACGGGTCGACCCCAAGCGGAAAACACTCGTCCGTTCTCGGCCGCTGCCCCCGGCATGTGCACCTGCGGCTGCACGTGCAGATGAATTCCCGGCGCCTGCACGGTGGTTCGGCGCCAATGGAATTCAGGTATCCGGGTGCAGGACGTCGGGCAAACAATACGGGCCGGTTCCCGCACCACGGAGAGGTGCGGAGGAACCGGCCCGTATTGCGGGTTTCGGTCAGGAACGGAGCGCTTGAGGTGCCCCTGAGGCTATTTGGGCGCTCCGACCAGCTTGCCCTGGGGCGAGACGGCATACCACGTTCCGCCCGCGCCCTGCCCATTGGTGTCACCGGGCTTCTTGTCCGCGGTGTGGGTGTAGAGCGGCCAGCAGTCGATGGTCTGCTGGCTGAGGCCGTCGGGCCTCTCGAAGGTGACGAAACCCTTGCGGAGGATGCCCGCGGTGTCGCTCTTGTCAACAGGCTCGACGACCGGCCAGTTCACCAGGCAGTCCCCGGTGCAGGCCGACTTCATGGGCCAGGCCGAGTCCTTCGTGAAGCGGTAGACGGTCATGCCGCGCCGGTCCACGACGATCTCGCCGAGCTCCGGGTCCCTGCGGGTCGACAGCCCCGCACGGTCGGCCTCCGCCACGTCCTCGCCCGCACCTTCGCCCACCGCGGGCGCCGGCGCCGCCTTCGACCCGTCGGGTGCCGCGGCGTACCAGGCGCCGCCCACACCCTGGCCGTTGCTGTCGCCCGGCTTCTTGTCCTCGGCGTAGCGGTACATGGGGTGGCCGTCGACGGTCAGCTGCTCGGCGCCGTCGGCCCGTCGCACCGAGCCGATCAGCGCCGCCTCGACGCCGGGCGGTGGTTCGGCGCCCTCGGCCAGGACCACGGGCCAGGCCTTCGCGCAGTCGCCGTCGCAGTTGGACTGCGGGGGGTCGGCCGTGTCCCGGTCGAAGCGGTAGAGGGTGAAGCCGGCGCTGTCGGTGAGCAGCTCACCCAGTTTCCCGTCGGTGCGCACGGCGAGCCGCCCTGCGGGCTCGGCTCCGGCCGCTCCTTCGCCGCCGGATCCGCCGTAGCCGTCCCCGGCACTGCCGTATCCGCCCTCCGCGCCGCCGTCGCCGCTTCCGTACGCGCCGCCGTACCCGCCGTCGGCAGCCGCCGCATTGCCCGCCGGGCGGCTGTTCGCCCCGCCGCTCTCCTCGCCCTGACCGCACGCCGTCGTCAGCACCAACAGGGCCGCTGCCGTGGCCGCGATCGTGGCGCTCCGCCAGGTCCTCATGGTGAACTCCCCTGGTACGCTCGGTGACGCGCCGCCCGGATGCGCCGCGCATGGCCCTAGGTACGCAAAGCAGCGGCGGATGCGTTCAACGCACTGCGGAACTTCCTGCCCCGGGCGACCCTGCCGCCCCTGTGACGTGCGCGTTCCCTCTGCGTCGCACCGGACGCGTGCACCTCGTGAAACCCGGGCGGGGTCGAATGGCCGAATTGCATCGCCCGACACGCCCCGAGGTCCCCCCGACGGCCCAGACGAATGCCCCATTCGTACGACTGCGATCGCGGCCGCGGGGGCGGATCCCTAGCGTTTCGGGCATCGAGGTGCATTTCCGGCAACAGCGGTAGAGTCCGCGGCTGCTCCTCGGGGACCCGGAGGACTTGACCATGTACGCAATACGAAATGTCCCGCTCGCCCTGCTGGCGCCCGCTTCCCTGTGCGCCATGACGCTCACCGGGCCCACGGCGCAGGCCGCGGTGACGGGCGATGAGGACATCACCTCGTTCGGATTCAGCATCACGCCGTCCACCGTCGCGGCGGGCGGCCAGGTGACGTTGCGTGCCGACGGCTGCCCGAGCCGCGTGAGAGTGTCCTCCGCGGTCTTCGACGACGTCACGATCCGGCCGGACTCGAGCGCGACCGCGGTCGTCGACTGGGATGCCAAGCCCGGAGCCTCGTACACGGTGAAGTTCCGCTGCAAGGACGAGACGGGCACCACCCAGCTGACCATCGCCACCCGCGACAACGGCGGCTGGCGACCGACGAATCCGCCGGTCCATCACGGCGTGAAGGCCGGTATCGGCGGCAGCTTCGGGGATCTCGACTTCGGAGAGATCGCCCTGGGCGCCGCGCTCATCGCGGGCGCTCTGGGATCGGCGCTGCACTTCTCGCGCCGGCGGCCCGCGGACGGCGAGCACTCCTGATGGACGGCGAGCACTCCTGCATACGGGGACGCCGGTGATACGCCTGTCCACGCCAGTGCTCCGCCCCCGGGATCAGCGATCCCGGGGGCGGAGCACGCGTGTCCGGCCTCGTGGCTCAGGCCTTGGACTCACCACGGCGGCGCAGCCAGAACATGCCGCCGCCGGCGACCGCGGCCGTCACCAGACCCGTGCCGATGGCGATGTCGGTCGGGGTGGCGCGGCTGAGGAAGGAGCCGCCGGTGCCGCCCTGGGCGGGACCGATCACGGTCAGCGCCTGGGACTTGGTGACCGAGGAGCCGCCGCAGGTCACGGTGACGTTGTGGCGGCCGAGCGTGGCGTTGTGGCTGACCTTCACATTGGCGTGGGCTCCGTTGGAGGTGCCGGTCAGCGGCGCGCTGCCGTTCTGGAAGGCGTTCGAGGACACGGTGCCGCCGTTTCGGCATTCATGGGCGGTGATGTTCACCGCGACATGGGCTCCGCGGCCCGCGACGGTCGGGTCGACGCTGATGGTGCTCCCGTCCCAGGCGCCGGCCGTCGGTGCTGAGAGTGTGAGAAGAGCACCGGCGACGCCCAGGGCCGCCAGGGCACGAGTAGTACGCATGTGGACCTCCGCGAAAGACGCCCCGGGGAACGCTCCCCGGTCAATCGGCGAGAGCGCCTTTCAGATCAGAGACTCGGCCGCCCTGCGCGGGCCCGCATTTCGGGGCTGGGCCGTACCGGTGAGCGACACGCCGAGCGTATTTTCATGTGATCGACATCTTCGCAGGTCACGAACCGTCAGAAATCTTCTCGGCAAGTCGACTCGGATGGCGCAGGCGCCCCGCGGGCACCACCCGTTCGCATCCGACCGATCGCCGCGGATACGCAATCCGCTTAGCGTTCTTCCATGCGCGTACGGCGTGGTGGGAACAGCCGCGTCGAGAGGGGAATGTGAATGGATTCGGCACATGGCGCACCGGAGGCGGAGGCGGAGACGCAGAAGAAGCGTGCGCCTTGGGGCGTCATAGCTCTTGTTCTGCTGACCGGCCTCGCGCTGATCCGCAACGGGTCCGGCGAGTTCGCCGTGGGACCGCCGCAGCCGGCCGCGGCGGCCGCGGCCGAGGCGGGCAGGACGGTGACGGCGAACCGGCCGCACAGCTCCGCACCGAAGCCGCTGCCGTTCTCGATCCCGGAACGCATCAGGATCGACCAGATCCAGGTGCAGGCGCCGATCCAGCCGGTGGGCCTGGACGCGGACGGCTGGGTGGACGCCCCGCCGGCCGCGGACCCGAACCTGGCGGGCTGGTTCACGGGTGCGGTCTCGCCCGGCGAGAAGGGCACCTCGGTGATCGTCGGCCATGTCGACAACAATCAGGGGCCCGCGGTGTTCTACGGGCTCGGTTCCCTGAAGAAGGGAAACCACATCGAGGTGACCCGCAGGGACGGAAAGGTGGTCATGTTCGAGGTGTACGGAATCGAGGTGTTCTCGAAGGCCGATTTCCCCGGCGGAAAGGTCTACAACGCCACGGGATCTCCGGAACTGCGCGTCATCACCTGCGGCGGAGGATTCACGAAGGAGAACGGCTACGACGGGAATGTCGTGGTGTTCGCGCGGATGGTGGAGAAGCCCTGAGCGCAGCGGAACGGAAAGCGGGAAAGAAGGGGCCGGTCGCACGGAATTCCGTGGGACCGGCCCCTTCTCCTGCGCCGGAAAGGCGGGGACCGTTCTATACGTTCCTGCGCCTGGGCAGCCCGAACCGGTAGCCCTCGTCGAGCAGGCGCGGCAGATAGATCCGCAGCGCCTGGACGGACTGGCTGCGGTTTCCGCCGGCGTCGTGGTTGAGGACGACGACCCCCGAACCGGCGCCGCGCAGCACGTTGTTGACGATGGTGCGGGTGCCCGGCTCGGTCCAGTCGAGCGAGTCCGCCGTCCACGCCAGCGGCTCCATGCCGAGGCTGGCCCCGGTCTCGAAGGCGGCACGGTTCCACGCGCCGTAGGGCGCACGGAACCACAGCGGGGCGCTGCCGACCGTACGGTGCACGAGCTCGCTGGTGGACTCGATCTCCCGGCGCACCGCGGAGCGCCGGATCTTGAGAAGTTGCGGATGGCTCCAGGTGTGGTTGCCGATGACATGCCCGTCGTCGGTCATCTCCCGGAGCAGATCCGGGAATTCCACGGCCATCTCGCCACAGACGAAGAACATCGCGCGGACGTCGTGCCTGCGCAGGATCTTCAGGATGTGCGGGGTGTAGCGGGGGTCGGGGCCGTCGTCGAAGCTGAGCACCATCGTCTGCTCGCGGCCGCCGAGCCGCAGGATGGGCGCGGAGCGGATGGGCACCGCGGCGGGCATCCCGGTACGCCGCGTGCCGCCGTAGCCGGTGAGGGGCCTGAGGCGGTACGCGGAGGGCTGCTGCGGACGGGCGGCGGCGGGGGCGGGGGCGCCCGGCGCCGGGGCCGGGGCCGAGGTGGTGGACGTGGCGGGTGCGGACCGGTTGCCGGCGAAGCAGCCCGCGCTCGCGGCGAGCGAGACGAGCGCGGCGCCGCGCAGCAGCGCCCGGCGCCCCGGAAGCAGTTCTTCCTTTTTCATGACTATTACCTCGCACGGCCGAGGCCGTACGGGCTTCATCGACACGGCATCCCCGTGGCGGCGCGGGCAGAAGCACCTGTTGGAACCGCTCCAGGGTGCGAAGGCCTCAGCGGCGTCGTACAAGGGGGAACGGCAGCGTCTCGCGGATCGTCAGGCCCGTGAGGAACATGACGAGGCGGTCCACGCCGATCCCGAGACCGCCGGTGGGCGGCATCGCGTATTCGAGTGCGTCGAGGAAGTCCTCGTCGAGTTCCATCGCCTCCGGGTCGCCGCCCGCGGCCAGCAGCGACTGGGCGGTGAGGCGGCGGCGCTGTTCGACGGGATCGGTCAACTCGGAGTAGGCGGTCCCGAGTTCGGTGCCGAAGGCGACCAGGTCCCAGCGCTCGGCGAGCCGCGGGTCGCCGCGGTGTTGGCGGGTGAGCGGGGAAACGTCGGTGGGGAAGTCCTTGTAGAAGGTGGGCAGCCCGGTCCTCTCCTCGACGAGGCGCTCGTACATCTCCAGAACGACATCGCCGCGGCCCATCTCTGCGGTGTACGGGACGCCGCCGGCATCGCAGAGCCGGTGCAGTGCGCCGGTCGTGGTGTCGGCGGTGACCTCTTCGCCGAGTGCCTCGGAGATCGCCCCGTAGACCGTCTTGACGGGCCAGGGCCCGGAGATGTCGTGCTCGACGAGCCGGCCGTTCGCATCGGTCCTGCGGGCGAGGGGTGTGCCGAAGGCGGCGGTGGCCGCGCCCTGGATGAGTTCGCGGGTGAGGTCGAGCATCACGTCGTAGTCGGCGAAGGCCTGGTAGGCCTCCAGCATCGTGAACTCGGGGTTGTGCTTGTAGGAGACACCTTCATTGCGGAAGGTGCGGCCCATCTCGAAGACCTTTTCAAGACCGCCGACGCACAGCCGCTTGAGGTACAGCTCGGGTGCGATACGGAGGTGGAGATCGAGGTCATAGGCGTTGATGTGGGTGGTGAACGGTCGGGCGTTGGCGCCGCCGTGGATCTGCTGGAGTATCGGCGTCTCCACCTCGAGGTAGCCGCGCTCCAACAGGCCCTGGCGCAGCGCCTGCACGGCCCTCGACCGACCTCGCACGACCTCGCGGGCCCCGGGGTTGGCGACCAGGTCCACATAGCGGCGCCGCACTTTGGTCTCGGGGTCGGCGAGGCCGCGGCGCTTGTCCGGCAGGGGGCGCAGGCATTTGCCGGTGAGCTGCCAGGCGGTGACGAAGACGGAGAGTTCGCCCTTGTCGGTGGTGCCCGTCTCGCCGGTGGCGGTGATGTGGTCGCCGATGTCGGTGGCCCGGGTGAACGAGTCGAGTGCCTCGGCGTGCTCGCGGGTGAAGGTGAGCTGGAGGTCGCCGGACCAGTCGCGCAGCACCGCGAAGGCGACGCCGCCGAAGTCGCGGACCAGCATGACCCGTCCCGCGACCGTGACCTGCTCCCCCGTACGGGCAGCCGCGGCGAGCCCCGTGTGGGCCTCGCGGATCTCGGCGAGGGTGTGGGTGCGCGCCGCGATGCCCACGGGATACGGGTCGACGCCCTCGTCCTGGAGCCGCTCCAGCTTGCGGTGGCGGATGCGGACCTGTTCCGGCATCCGGTCGTAGGGATCGGCCGGGGCGGACTCGCCCCGGCCCAGGCCGAGTTCCTTGATCGAGGGCAGGCCCGCGGTGGTGGCCGGCTGGGCGAACTTGGCGGGCGCGTG
Source organism: Streptomyces lothianensis (assembly GCF_047779955.1). NCBI lineage: Bacteria > Bacillati > Actinomycetota > Actinomycetes > Kitasatosporales > Streptomycetaceae > Streptomyces > Streptomyces lothianensis. The sequence goes on from NZ_JBLMKT010000072.1 coordinate 173,233, forward strand.
CCCCTTGCCCCACAGGGATCCGAGGCTCGGTACGGAGACGAAGCCCTCGGCGATGCCGGAGGCCAGCGAGACACGCGGCAGCGCGCCCGCGTCCCCGTAGCAGATGAAGCGCGGATACCACTGCGGGTCGTACTTGGCGTTGGAACGGTAGAGCGCCTCCAGCTGGAACCACTTGGAGAAGAAGAGCAGCAGCCGGCGCCAGAGCCGCAGCACCGGACCGGCCCCGATCCTGGCGCCCTCCGAGAAGACGGAGCGGAAGACCGCGAAGTTGAGGGAGACGCGCCGCACCCCCAGCTTGCCGACGGATCCGCACAGCTCGGCGACCATGAACTCCACGACACCGTTGGGTGCGCTGCGGTCCCGGCGCATCAGGTCGAGGGAGATGCCGTCCCTGCCCCAGGGCACGAAGGACAGCAGGGCGAGGAGTTCACCGTCCGCGTCGTGGCACTGCACCAGGAGGCAGTCGCCGTCCTGCGGGTCGCCGAGGCGGTCGAGCGCCATGGAGAACCCGCGCTCGGTCTCGGTGTCGCGCCAGGCGTCGGCGCGGTGGATGATCTGCTTCATCTCCGCGTCGGTGAGCATGGAGTGACGCCGGATCCGGCAGGTCGCGCCGGTGCGCCTCACCCGGTTGACGGCCTGGCGCGTGACGCGCATGTCCCTGCCGTCCAGGTCGAACTTCTGCACGTGCAGGATCGCCTCGTCGCCGAGCTGCAGCGCGCCCATGCCGTGGCGGGCGAAGGCCTTGGCGCCCTCCTCGGAGGAGCCCATCGCGGCAGGCGCCCACGCGTAGCGCCTGGCGATCTCCAGCCAGGCCGCGATCGCCTGGTCCCAGGCGCCCGGATCGCCCACGGGGTCCCCGCTGGCGAGGCAGACACCGGCCTCCACGCGGTAGGTGACGGCCGCCTTGCCGCTGGGGGCGAAGGCGACGGCCTTGTCCCGGCGGGTGGCGAAGTAACCGAGCGAGTCGTTGTGGCCGTATGTGCCGAGCAGTGCCCTGATCCGCGATTCCTCGTCCCCGTGCAGCGCAGCTTCCATGCGCTGCGAACGGAACAGGGTGAACGCGGCGTTCAGAAGCGCGAGGGCGCCGAACAGGCCGAGGAAGAAGTACAGGGGGCGCGGCGGCGAGCCGTCGAACTGCCGGCCGGAGACCAGACCGCCGAGCACCCGGTTCACCGACCACAGGAAGCGGTGCCCCTTCTCCAGGGTGCCGGGGAACAGTTCGACCAGGCCCCAGCCCACGAGGATCGCCACCGAGAGGCCGCCCATGAGCACACCCAGCGCGCGCAGGAACTGACCGCGCCGGGTCTGCGCGTAGAACTCGCGGCGGGCGAGCACAAGGAGCACCAGCGCGAAACCGCAGACGACGGCCGAGGTCAGGACCTGTGACCAGTGGTCCTGCGCGATACGGATGCCGTCCCAGATCAGCAGGATGCCCAGATACACGACGACCAGACGCCACGCGATGGTCTTGCGGGACGCGCACGCCGCGGCGAGCAGCATCAGGAACAGGGCGTACGCGAGGTTCGTGCTGACCGGGACCGTGGCGTGGTCGAGTGCGCGGGTGACGGGCAGCGCCGCCCGGCGCAGGGGCGGGATGACCGCGAGGATGCCGCAGTAGGCGCCGAGCAGGCCGAAGAAGGTCGCGAAGAGGTCGGGAACCTTGCCCAGGAAGGTGTCCGAGCGCCCGAGGCCCGGCCGGTTCGCGGCGCGGGCCTCGGCCTCGGATTCGGCCTGGGCCTCGGATATCGCGTCATCCACGGTGGCGCTCATGCTGCGACTCTAGGAACAGCCACGCCGGCCTGCCCGTCGGAAGCGGCCCGAAGGGTCACGCGCCCCGGCCTGCGCGCTGCGAGAGCGCGTGCCGGGTGTCGCGACGGCGCGAAGGTTCCCCGATGCGGCACTAGCCTCGGCCGTGTGAGCGAAGAGCAGGCGACGCGGTTCGAGCGGGGCACCGACGGGCCCAAGGTGATCATGGTCGGGGTGGACGGTTCCGAGACATCACTGCGTGCCGCCGCCTACGCGGGCGGACTCGCGCGGCGGCAGAACGCGCTGCTCGCCGTGGTCTACGTGCAGCCCGTCATGGCGGCCGGGGCGGTGCTCGGCGCGCCCGTGGGCGAGGTCACGGACGAGATCGCCGACGGGCTGATCGCGGAGATCAGGAGCGCCACGGAACGCGTCAAGGACATCTTCGCGGTGCGCTGGGAATTCCATACGCTGCGCGGGGACCCGTACAACGGCCTGGTGAGCGCCGCTGACGAGCTGAAGGCGGACGCGGTGGTCGTGGGCGCCTCCGAACAGGCCGGCCACCGCATCATCGGCTCGGTCGCCGTCCGCCTGGTCAAAACGGGCCGGTGGCCGGTCACCGTGGTCCCATGACCGAAGGCGCTCACCCACCCATCCGCAGCCCGTCCTCCGCAGCCCCGCGGCTGAGCACGACCCGGCGGATCCGGTCCCGTACGTCCAAGACCGCGGCTCCTTCCTCGATCGCCGCGTTCAGGTTCACCATCCGCCCACGGCCCGTGTCGAACCACGTCGGGATGAACTCCGCCTCGGATACCTTCCACCGCCCACCCGCCTTCTTCGGCGGCACGAACGTGAAGCGCCCGATGGTCCCCTGGTTCCCCCGCGGATCGAACGTCCCGGAGTAATTGATCATCTCCCCGGCGATCTGGTCCCCCATCCCGTACACCACCCACGTCCCGTTGACCTTCTCGTACGCCTGCGGAACATGCGCGTGCGTGCCGATGACGAGGTCGATGTCCGGGCGGCCGTCGCTCTTCGAGGCCGTCAGCCGCTCGGCGAGCCGCAGTTGCCGCTGATCCGGCCCGTCCTGCCACTCCGTCCCCCAGTGCGGGCTGACCACCACCACATCGGCCCCCGCCGCACGTGCGGCCCGCGCATCCGCGATGATCTTCTCCCCGTCGAGGAGACCGACCGCCCACGGCTGCCCCTCGGGCATCGGATATCCGTTCGTGTCGTACGTGTACGCGAGATGCGCGACCTTCGCGCCGCCCGCGCGCAGCATCGTCGTGCGCCTCGCCTCCTGCGCGCTGCGCGCCGAGCCCGCGTGCCGCACCCCGGCCCTGTCCAGCGCGTCGAGCGTCCGGCGGATCCCCGCACTGCCCGCGTCGAGGCTGTGGTTGGAGGCGGTCGAGCAGGAGTCGTAGCCGGTGTCGGCGAGTGCGGCAGCGATCTGGGGCGGGGATTTGAAAGCGGGATAGCCCGTGTAGTCGCCGTCCGCGCCGTACACCGTCTCCATGTGGCAGATGGCGAGATCCGCCTCGGAGATCACCGACTTGACGCCCCGGAACATGGGCCGGAAATCGTAGCCCTCGCCGCCGGCATCGGCCCGGGCCTGCCGGATGATCGAGTCGTGCGGCAGCACATCGCCCGAGGCGACGAGGGTGAAGCCCTGCGGCGCCGCGGCAGGGCCGCCCGCGGCTGACTCGGCGGGAGGCTTCCTCGAGGGCGGCGGCGAGACGGATCCGGATTCCCCGGCGGCGCAGCCCGCCGCGGCAGCCGTCAGGACGGTGGCGAGCGCCGCGGCGCGCGCGGCCCTCGCACGGAGCCGGAAGGAGCCTGCTCCTGAACCAGTGTGATGCGTCATCGGGCGTGGCTTCCCTTGTTTGACGGGCGGACCGGCGGTCCGCGCAGAAGCACGAGCCGAGCCGATCCGAACATAATCGAATTGTCGTACTTTGAATCCAGCCGTGAAAGCGGGGGAAGTCAAGACACCGCGCCGTTCATCGCACCGTTCGTCGCACCGCTCGACCAGCGGATGAACCGTTCGGCGCACGTCCCGCCCGCCCGCGCGCCTGCCGCCGCACACCCGCTCCGCACGCTCCGAAGGCGCCGCTAACTTCTCGGCGACGCGACCCGCCGCGACGGACCGGAGGAGTCAACGGTGACGACCGCCATGGAGCAGCACCCCACCCGCACCCCCGAGCAGGAACTGGCCGAACTGCAGGAAGCCCATGGACGCGCCCTGCTCGGGTTCCTGCTCGGCCTGACCTACGGCGACCGGCAGCGCGCGGAGGATCTGGTCCAGGAGACGCTGGTGCGCGCCTGGCAGCACCCCGAGGCGCTGCGCAGCGACCACGAGTCGATGCGGCCGTGGCTGTTCACCGTCGGCCGGCGGCTCGCGATCGACGCGCGCCGCGCGCGTTCCGCCCGGCCCGCCGAGGTCACCGCGGAGGGCATCGAGCACACCCCGGTGGCCGCCGTCGGCGACGGCCACGAGGAACGGTCGGTGACGGCACTCGACGTACGCGAGGCGCTGTGCACACTGCGCCGCGAACACCGCGACGTGCTCGTCCAGCTGTACTACCGCGGGCACTCCGTGACGGAGGCGGCGCAGGCGCTCGGCATACCCGCGGGAACCGTCAAGTCACGTTCGTACTACGCCCTTCGGCGGCTGCGCACCGAACTGCCCGGTTACGGCACGGGCCCGGTCCGCTGACGCCGGCGGCGTGAGCACTCTCACCCCGCGGACCCCCGGATCGTGGCCGGGTCCACTCCCCCGCCGCCCTTAGTGTGAGGCGGGAAGGCGGTGGGCCGGGCCCCTGGCGCACCGTTCGCACCACAGAGCCCCCGGCGTCCCTTCCGTACAGCGACGGAGGGGTCGAATTCGAAACCACTGTGTCCAGTTGAGCAAAGCCGGACCCATGTACGTGCTCGACGGTGAAGGCTGCTCCTCGGGACTCGAAGGGGCCCGCGGGGGCGAAGGAAAGGGAGTAGGTGATTCGGTTGCTGCCCGACAGGAGAAACGGCAGGGGTACCGGCACACTGGTCGTGCCGATGGCATGGTTGTACGCGGAGTACATCGCCGATGAACTGCTGCGCACCGGAGACCTCGTTCCCACGAGCACCCTGGAGTTCCGGGCGGGGCGCCAGACACTCGCGCTCACCATCTACCTGTCCGACCGGACGGACGAGCTCTCGGGCATCCGGGTCGTCTCCCAGCTGGACGAGTGGCTCTCGCTGACCGCGTACGGCCATCCCTGGCAGGAGTGGGTGCGCGAGCGCCTCGAACGCCGGATGGACGCGGGCGGCGGGCCCGATGTGGACCTGGCGACGGACACGTGGGAGTGGCTGCAGCGCACCGAGTTGCTCGCGGCCGATCTCGACTCCGCGCTGCCGTGGCAGCGCGCCGGGGTCGAGATCGACGAGGGCGAGCAGGTGTGGACGCCCGCCTGGGAACTGGGGCTGCCGCTCGGGCATCTGGCGATCCATCTGTTCTGAGCGGAACGCGAAAGCGTACGTTCTGCGCGGAGCGCGATAGCGCCCGTGGTGAGCGCTCAGCCCGAGTGCACCCCGGCCCGGTACTTCGGCACCCGTACCGTGATCTTCATGCCGGCGCCCACGCCTGTCTCGATGACGAGCCCGTACTCGTCCCCGTAGACCTGCCGCAGCCGCTCGTCGACATTCGACAGTCCGAGGCCGTTGGAGCCCGCGCCCTGCGCGCGTTGCTCGCCGGCCAGGATCCTGCGCAGCAGCGCGGGATCCATGCCGACGCCGTCGTCCTCGATGACGACGAGGGCCTCGGCGCCCGCGTCCTGCGCGGTGATGGAGATACGGCACCGGGCGCCGGAGTCCTCCAGACCGTGCTTGACCGCGTTCTCGACCAGCGGCTGCAGACACAGGAACGGCAGGGCGACGGGCAGCACTTCGGGGGCGACCTGCAGCGTCACCTGGAGCCGGTCGCCGAAGCGGGCGCCCGCGAGGGCCAGATACTGCTCAATGGCCCGCAGTTCGTCGGCGAGCCTCGCGAAGTCGCCGTGTCTGCGGAAGGAGTAGCGGGTGAAGTCGGCGAATTCCAGGAGGAGTTCGCGGGCCCGCTCGGGGTCGGTGCGGACGAACGAGGCGATCGCGGCAAGCGAGTTGAAGATGAAGTGCGGGGAGATCTGGGCGCGCAGGGCACGGATCTCGGCCTCGATGAGGCGGGTGCGGGAGCGGTCGAGCTCGGCGAGTTCCAGCTGTACGGAGACCCAGCGGGCCACCTCGGTGGTGGCGCGTACCAGGACGGCCGATTCGCGTGAGCGGTAGGCGACCAGCGCGCCGAGGATGCCGTCCTCGCCGGTGAGCGGGGCGATCACGGTCCAGCGCAGCGGGCATTCGGCGAGTTCGCAGTCGGTGTGCACGCTCACGCTGCGGCCGGATGCGATGACCTCGCCGACCCGGCGCAGCACTGCCTCGGTGTGGTGGCCGAGGCCCGGGCCGTCCCAGGCGAGGATGCCTTCGCGGTCGGTGAGGCAGAGCGCCTCGGTGCCGAGCAGGGAGCGCAGCCGTTTCACGGCCTTGCGGGCGGTGTCCTCGGTGAGTCCGGCCCGCAGCGGGGGCGCGGCGAGCGAGGCGGTGTGCAGAGTGTGGAAAGTGGCACGCTCGACGGGGGTGCCGAGGTCGAGGTCGGCCTCGTCGCGCCGCCCGGACGTGAACCGGCCGAGCAGGAACCCGGCGGCGAGCACGACGACGCCCGCCACGAACAGGGCGGCGACCCCGATCCCCGTCACCGCTCCGCTCCGCGCCGCCGCCGGGAGAAGTCCTCCGGCAGGTGCAGCCGCGCCAGGGTCGCGGCGGTGCCCGGCGGGATCCGGGACGGGGTGAGCAGCGAGACCACCGTCATGGTGAGGAAGCCGAGCGGCACCGACCAGACCGCGGGCCAGGCGAGCAGGGTGTGCGCCCAGCCCGCGGAGGGCAGTCCGGCGCGGGTCGCGAGGACGGCGGAGAGCGCCGCGCCGCCGCCGGTGACGAGGCCGGCGACCGCGCCGGGCGGGGTGAGGCGGCGCCACCAGATGCCGAGTACGAGCAGCGGGCAGAACGACGAGGCGGATACGGCGAAGGCCAGTCCGACGGCATCGGCGACCGGCACGTTGGTGGCGATCAGCGAGACCCCGAACGGGACCGCCATGGCGAGCGCCGCCGCGATCCTGAAGTGCCGCACACCGCGCGTGGCGAGCACGTCCTGGTGCAGCACTCCGGCCACGGCGAGGGTCACCCCGGAGGCCGTGGACAGGAAGGCCGCGAACGCGCCGCCGGCCAGCAGCGCCCCGAGCAGATCACCGCCCACTCCCCCGATGAGCCGCTCCGGCAGCACGAGCACGGCCGCGTCGGCATCGCCGGTGAGGGCGAGTTCGGGCGCGTAGATCCGGCCGAGCGCGCCGTAGACCGGCGGCAGCAGGTAGAAGGCGCCGACCAGGCCGAGCACGACGAGGGTCGTACGGCGGGCGGCGCGCCCGTTGGGGCTGGTGTAGAAGCGGACGGCGACATGCGGCAGGCCCATGGTGCCGAGGAACGTGGCGAGGATCAGTCCGTACGTGGCGTAGAGCCGGTACTCGTCGCGGTCGCCGGCCAGCGGACGCGACCAGTTGGAGGTGCCGGTGCCGGTGGTCTCGCGGGTCCGGGGTACGAGGGTTCCGGCAGTGAAGGCGAGCCGGGTGCCGTGCTCGACACGGTGGCTGCCCTCACTGAGGCTCACCTGCTGCTTCTCGTACGTGGTGCCGTCGACCACGCCGTCGACGGTGAGCGTGATCGGGGCGTCGAGCGCGATCCGTACGGTGTCGTCGATCCGTACCGAGGTGTGGCTGCGGAAGACGGCGGGGGCGTCGAAGGTGGCGCGCGGGGTGCCGTCACCGAGCCAGGCGACGAGGAGGAACAGTGCGGGCACAAGCAGCGCGGTGAGCTTGAGCCAGTACTGGAAGGCCTGTACGAAGGTGATCGAGCGCATCCCGCCCGCCGCGACCGCCCCGGTGACGACGAGCGCGACCACGAGGCCGCCGACCCAGTCGGGCGCGCCGGTGAGGATCTCCAGGGTGAGCCCCGCGCCTTGGAGCTGGGGCAGCAGATAGAGCCAGCCGATGCCCACGACGAAGAGTCCGGCGCAGCGCCGTACGGCCTGCGATTCGAGGCGGGCCTCGGCGAAGTCGGAGAGCGTGTACGCGCCGGAGCGGCGCAGCGGGGCCGCGACGAGGAGGAGCAGGACGAGATAGCCGGCGGTGTAGCCGACCGGGTACCACAGCATGTCCGGGCCCTGCAGCAGCACGAGGCCCGCGACGCCCAGGAAGGAGGCGGCGGAGAGGTATTCGCCGCTGATGGCGGCGGCGTTGAGGCCCGGCTGCACGGTGCGCGAGGCCACGTAGAAATCGGAGGTGGTACGGGAGATCCTCAGGCCGAGGGCACCGATCAGGAGCGTGGCGAGCACCACGGCGGTCACCGCGGTGAGCGCGTACGTCTGGTTCAAGAGCGCACCGCTCAGCGGCCTTCGACGAGGCCCGTGAAGTCCCGCTCGTTGCGCTCGGCTCTGCGCACGTACCAGCGGGCTATCAGGAGCATCACCGGATACACGCCGAGTCCGAGCGAGGTCCAGACAAGCAGGGACGGCGCGTGACCGGAGCCGGTGACGGACTCGGGGATCATGAAGAGCAGCGGCAGGGTGCCCACGAACAGGGCGAGCAGACCGAGCGCGGTCAGGCCCGCCCTGAGCTGGCTGCGCATCAGGGAGCGTACGTAGGTCGTGCCGATGGTGGTCTGTTCGTCGATCTCGGAGCGTGCGGCAGCATGGGCCTGCGGGCGCCGCCGCTGCCGCGGCACACCGGTGACGGTCTCCCGGCGTGGGCCGTCGGTTCCTCGGTCCATGGGCGCTGCGCTCTCTCGTCCGGTGCGGGCGTGGACGGGGAGTCTACGCAGGGGCGTTCACCTGGGGTAGGGGCCCGGACCGTTGAGGCACAGCCCCCGCGTGCCCAGTCCGGTGGGTGGGTCAGCGTCTGGCGTGCCGCATCAGCAGTTCGCGCAGCTCGCGTGCGTGCCGCCGGCTCACCGCGAGCTCCGCGCCACCGACGCGGACGCTGGTCGCGCCCGCGTCCAGGCGCAGTTCGTCGATGCGGCCGAGCGCGACGAGATGGCGCCGGTGGATCCGTACGAATCCGCGGGCCGCCCAGCGCTCCTCCAGCGTGGACAGCGGGATCCGCACCAGGTGGCTGCCCTCGTCGGTGTGCAGCCGGGCGTAGTCGCCGTGGGCCTCGGCGTAGGCGATGGCGTCGACGGGGATGAAGCGGGTGACGCCGCCCAGTTCGACGGGGATCTGGTCGGGGGTGGAGTCGACGGTCACCGGTGCGGCCGGTGCGGGGGCCGCGGCGGCGCTGCGGTTCAGATCGCTGACGCGGCGTACGGCCTCGGCGAGGCGTTCGCGGCGTACCGGCTTGAGGACGTAGTCGACGGCCTCCAGGTCGAAGGCCTGGACGGCGAAACCCTCGTGGGCGGTGACGAACACGATCTGTGGCGGCTTCGCGAAGCCGCCGAGCAGCCGGGCCACGTCGAGCCCGGTGAGCCCGGCCATGTGGATGTCGAGGAAGACCACGTCGATGGCGTCCTCGCCGTCCGGTCCGGCGTCGAGCGCGCGGTTGATCCGGCGCAGCGCCTCGGTGGCATCGGTGGCCCCGTGGGCGCTGCGCACCCGCGGGTCGGACCGCAGCAGGAAGAGCAGTTCCTCGAGTGCGGGCGTCTCGTCGTCGACGGCCAGTACACGCAGCATGCGGCGGAGTGTAGAGGCCCTCGTGCCGCGTGCACACGGGTGTTGGACGGGAGCGGCACATGCGCACGGATCCCGGCGGAACCGCCGCGTGGATCCCGGCGGAACCACCGCGTGGACACGGCCGGTGGCAGCACCGCCGTGCGCGTCCGGCTACTTGAGCAGCCGGGACATCCTGCGGTCCGCGAGCGGCTTCCCGCCCGTCTGGCAGGTCGGGCAGTACTGGAGCGAGGAATCGCTGAAGGACACCTCGCGGATGGTGTCCCCGCACACCGGACAGGGCTCCCCCGTGCGGCCGTGCACCCGCAGGCCGCTCTTCTTCTCCGCCTTCAGGTTCCCGGCCGCCAATCCGTGCGAACGCTCCACGGCCTCGGTGAGCGTGCCGCGCATCGCCTCGTACAGCGTGTGCAGCTCGTCGTCCGTGAGCCTGCCCGCGATCTTGTACGGGGACATCCGCGCCACGTGGAGGATCTCGTCGCTGTAGGCGTTGCCGATGCCGGCGATGAGGCCCTGGTCGCGCAGCGCCCCCTTGATCCGGCGGCGCTCGCCCCCGAGCAGCGCGGCGAAGGCGGCCTCGTCGAAGTCCTCGGCGAGCGGGTCGGGGCCGAGGCGGGCCACGCCCGCGATCTCCATCGGGTCGTGCACCACGTACACGGCGAGGCGTTTTTGCGTGCCGAACTCGGTGAGGTCGAAGCCCCGGCCGTCGTCGAGGGCGACGCGTAGGGCGAGCGGGCCCTTGCCGGGTTTCGGCGGGCCGTCCGGCAGCCGGTCCTTCCACTGCAGCCAGCCGGCGCGGGCGAGATGGGTGACCAGGTGCAGTCCGTCCAGATCGAGGTCGAGGAACTTGCCGTGGCGCGCGACCCCTGTGAACGGCCTGCCTTCGAGGGCGTCCAGGGGCGGGTCGTACGTCTTCAGGACGCTGATCGCCACCGGCAGGACGCGGGCGATCCGGGCCTCGGCGAGCCGCTCGGTCAAAAAGCCTCTGAGGGCCTCCACCTCGGGGAGTTCAGGCATGGGTCCACAGTGGCACGGGGCGGCTCGCGATGCGTGCGCAGACGGGGACTTGCCGGGGACTCCCATATCCGGGATAGCATCCCGGATATGGGAGACGATATCGATGCCCGCCTGGCGCTGCGCCTCGCGGCCCTGCGGACCGAACGCGGCTGGTCCCTGGACGAGCTGGCGAGCCGCTCCGGCGTCAGCCGCTCCACGCTCTCGCGCCTGGAACGCGGCGAGATCAGCCCCACCACCGCGCTCCTGAACCGGCTGTGCGGCGCGTACGAGCGCACCATGTCGCGGCTGCTCACCGAGGTGGAGGGCGAGCGGGCGCAGCTGGTGCGGGCGGGGCAGCAGCCCGTGTGGAGCGACACCGAGTCCGGCTTCGTGCGGCGCTCCGTCTCCCCGCCGCACGCCGGACTGCGCGGCGAGCTGGTGGAGGGGAGCCTGCGGCCGGGAGCGGACATCTCCTACGACGGTCCGCCGGTGTCCGGGCTCGAACAGCACATCTGGGTGCTCGAAGGCTCGGTCGAGGTGAGCCTGCAGAACGAGACGTACGCCCTTCGGACCGGGGACTGTCTGCGCTTCCGCCTCTGGGGGCCCTCCCGCTTCCGCTGCACCTCCAACGAGCCCGTGCGCTACGTGATAGCCGTGGTGCTGCCGTGAGCGGATCCGGTCCCCTCGCCCGCGGACCCGAGCCCGGCACGAGCAGACCCGAGCCCGGCACGAGCAGACCCAGTGTGGACGGCGGCGAGCCCCGTACGGACGGCACCGAGCGGTTCTCGGCGCGCGAGTGGCGCATCCTCGCCGTATGCCTGGCCGCGGGCTTCACCTCGCTGCTCGACCAGTCGGTCCTCAACATCGCGGTGCCCGCGCTCGGCGATGCCCTGTCCGCCGATGCCTCGCAGCTGCAGTGGATCGTCGCCGGCTACTCACTCGCCTTCGGCGTGGCGCTCGTGCCGGGCGGGCGGCTCGGCGATGTGCACGGCCGAAAGCCGTTCTTCCTCGCGGGCATGGCCCTGTTCGTGGCGGGCGGTGTGCTGTCGAGCTGCGCCCAGGACGCCTGGCTGGTCGTCGGGGCCCGGCTGCTGCAGGGACTCGGCGCGGGCCTCGTGAACGCGCAGGTGATCGGCACCATCCAGGACGTCTTCACGGGCGCGGCCCGCGCGCGGGCGCTCGGGATGTACGCGGTGACCGCGGGCATCGCGGCCGCGCTGGGCCCGCCGGTGGGCGGGGCGCTGATCGCCGCGGCCGGTGCGGAACCGGGCTGGCGGCTCGCACTGCTGCTCAACCTGCCCTTCGCCCTGGCCACGCTCGTGGCGGGCTCCCGTTTCCTGCCGCGCCCGCGGCCGAGCAACGCGCAGGCAGGGCTCGACCTGCCGGGGGTGGCCCTGTTCGCGGGCCTGACGGTGCTGGTGATGCTGCCCTTCATCCGCTCCACCGGCTATCTCGTCTACGGGGCGGGGGCCTCGGCGCTCGCCGTGGCGCTCGTCGTCCAGCAGCGTTCCCGGGCACGCTCGGGGCGCCGGCCGCTCGTCCATCCCGCCCTCACCCGCTCGGCGCCGTATGCGCGGGGTACGGCGGTGGCGATGGCGCAGTTCGGTGCCTCGCTCGCGTACGGGATGGTCCTCGCGGTCTTCCTCCAGGGCGAGCTGGGACTCTCCCCGATGACGGCGGCCCTCGTGATGCTGCCGCAGGCCGTGGGCATGGGGGTGACCTCGACCTTCGCCTGGCGGGTGGTGCGGCGCTTCGGGGAGCTCCCCGTGATCAACTCGGGTCTGGGCCTCTCCGCGGTGTCCTTCCTGTCCGGCGGCGTGGCGACGCTGTACGCCGGGGGCGGGGCACTGCCGTGGATCCTCGCCCTGTGCCAGCTGTGCGCGGGAGCCGCGACCGGCTTCACGGTCGCGCCCACCCAGGCACAGGTCCTGCGGCACGCACCGGCGGAGGCGGCCGGGGTGGCGGGCGGCATCCTGCAGATGTCGCAGCGGATGGCGGCCGCGGTCTGCATCAGCGCCGTCTCCGGCCTGTACCTGCACACCTCGGCCCCGGCCACCGGCGCCCCCGGGATGCGCGAGGGCTTCTGGTACGCGTCCCTGGCCTGCACGGCGATCGTCACGACGGGCCTGCTGATCTCCGCCCTCCGCAGACGTCCGGCCCCGCCGCACGCAGAGGGGCACGAACCGCTCGTAGAGCCACCAGGAAAGGAAGTCGCCCGGTGAGGACCACCAGGACCGCCCCTGACACCACGGAACCGCCCGTGGAGCTCCTGACCGCGTCCGGCCTCGACGAGTGTGCCGAAGCGCTCGGCGAGCTGCTCGCCGCCACGGTGGCAGCGGGCTCCTCGCTCGGCTTCCTGGCCGGTCTCACTCCGGCCGAGGCCGCTGCGTGGTGGCGCGGGCTGAAGGACGAAGTGGCGGCGGGGCGGCTGCTGGTCTGGGTGGCCCGCGCGGAGGGCCGCGTCCACGGGACGGTCGGCCTGGTGCCCGGGCTCAAGGAGAACGGCAGGCACCGGGGCGAGGTGGTGAAGCTGATGGTGGCGCCGTGGGCGCGCGGCCGGGGTGTCGCGCGGCGGCTGCTTTCCTGTGTCGAGTCCTTCGCGGCCGGGGCGGGGATGACCCTGCTGACCCTGGACACCGAGACGGGCAGCCCGGCGGAGCGGCTGTACCGGGCGGTGGGCTGGGCCGAGACGGGGACCGTGCCGGGCTATGCCACGGATCCCGAAGGCAGGCTCATGCCGTCGACCTTCTTCCACAAGCCGACCGTGCCCGGCTGCGCGTAGGACGTGTCCGGCGGATCAGGCCGGGCACGTGCTGGGGCCCGATGCGCCCGGGACGCCCCGGTCGCACGCCAGGGGCGCGGTGAGGTCAGTGAGGTTCTTCGCCTCCCAGTCCGGGAGGTGGTAGCCGGTGATGGTCCGCAGGTGTTCGGCGCGGGTGAGCTGGTGCTGCGCGGCCGCCGGGTCACCGTCGCTGCGGGCCGTGGTGGCGAGCACCATGCGGGCCCGGTATTCGGCGGGGCGGAGAGTCAGCTCCGTGGCGGTGGCCAGGGCGAGTGCGGCCTGCCCGGCGGCGCCCGCCGGATCGGCCTCGGCGAGGCGGACATGGGCCAGGCCGATGTGGGCCTCGGCCTCCTGGTGACGGTAGTTCTCCCGCCGGGCGGCCACCAGCGCGGCCGTCAGCCGCTCGTCCGCACGGGCCCTCTCGTCGGCCAGGAGGTCCAGGCTGCCGAGGGTGAGGAGGCTGTCGATCTCCTTGCCCGGGTAGCCGAAGGTCCGCGCCGTCTCCAGGGCCCGGTCGGCGTGCCCGCGGGCGAGATCGTGGCGGCCGAGGTCGCGGTGGATGCGGGCGAGGATCTCGTGGGTGGCCGCCTCGTCGTGCTGTTTGCGGTGCTCGCGGCACAGGCGTACGGCCTCCTCCGCATCCGCGAGCGCCGCCGTGAGGCGGCCGAGGCCGTGCAGGGCGACGGCGCGGGCGGTGAGCCGGCTGATCGCGGCCATCGAGAGGCGGCCGTGCTCCGAGATCCCGACGGACTCCGTGGTGAAGGCGACGGCCTGCTCCAACTGGCCCAGATACGTGTGCAGTCGGCCGGCGGTCTCCAGCACGCTGCACAGCTGGGCGGGCATGTCGAGCCTCCGGTAGGCCTCGATGCTGCGGTGCAGTTCGTCGAGCGCCTGCGGCACCTCGCCGCGCAGCGCGTGCTGGATGCCCAGGTTGGCGCGGACCGCTGCCTCGCCGGGTGCGTGGGCGATGTCGTGGTAGGCGCGGCGGGCCTGGTGGAAGTGGTCGAGGGCCGCCGCGGAGTCGCCGGTGTCCTGGGCGAGCGAGCCGAGGCTGAGCCGCATGGCCGCCTGCGCCAGAACGTCCCCGGCCTCGACGGCCGCGTTCAGTCCGGCGGTTGCCGCCCGCTCCCAGTCGGCGCGGTGCTGACGGTAGTAGAAGTACATCCGCAGCTGGTCGGCGAGGTACCAGGCGACCTGGAACGGTCCCTTCCCGGCCGCGCGGGTGATGACGGCGACCAGGCCGGCGCGCTCCGCCTCCAGCCAGTCCGCAGCCGCATGCCGGTCCGCGAACGGTCCCGATGCGGCGCGCTCGCGCGGCAGTTGCAGCATGGCCGTGTAGTCGAAGGCCGTCGCGGCATCGGCGGCGGACAGGTACCAGTCGCACAGCCGCCGCCAGGCGGCATCCGCGTCCGCCTGCCGCGTGGCGTGTTCGGCCGCGTAGAGCCGCAGCAGATCGTGGAAGACGAAGCGGTCGGCGGCCGTGCGCTGCAGGAGTCCGGCGGTGGCGAGCTGTTCGAGGAGTTCCCCTGCGTCCTGGGACGGTACGCCGAGCAGGGCCGCGGCCGCCCCGGCACCGAAGTCCGGGCCCGGATGCAGGCCCAGCAGCGCGAAGAGGCGGGCCGCCCCGGGGGGCAGTGCCGCGTGCGAATGGTCGAAGGCGGTGCGTACGGCGGCCTCGCTGTCGCCCGCGACGGAGAGTTTGGCGAGCCGGCCGTCCCCGGCCAGCTCGTCGGCGTAACCGACGAGGGAGCGGCCGGGGCGCGCCGCCAGGTTCGCCGAGGCGATGCGCAGCGCGAGCGGCAGCCGGGCGCACAGCGCGGCGAGCCGGTCCGCGGCCTGCGGTTCGGCCCGTACCCGCTCCTCGCCGAGCGCCCCGGCCAGCAGGTGGTGCGCCTCGGCCGGGTCGAGCACGTCGAGGGGTACGGGGCGGGCGGCATGGCTCGCGACCAGGCCGCGCAGGTCGTGACGGCTGGTGATCAGCACGGCGGTCCGGCCGGTGCCGGGCAGCAGGGGCCGTATCTGCTCGGCGTCCGCCGCATCGTCCAGGACGAGCAGGATCCGGCGGTCCGCGACCCGGCTTCGGAAGGCGGCGGCGCGGTCGTCGAGCGCGTCGGGGATCGACGCCGGGTCCTCGCCGCCCGCGCGCAGGAGCGCGGCGAGGATCTCGGAGGCGTCCCGGGGGCGTTCCCGGGTGCCGAGGAGACGTACGTACCACTGGCCGTCGGGGAAGGCCCAACGCAGCCGGTGGCCGAGGTGGACGGCCAGGGCGGTCTTGCCGACGCCGGGTGAGCCGGACAGGACGACCGGGGGCGCCGCCTCGGTGGTGAGGGCCTCCTCCAGGCGCCGTACGAGCGTGGCACGGCCGACGAAGCCCGGTACGTCCAGGGGCAGCTGGTTCCGTACCGACCATGGGGCTTCGGCAGCCGGGGGCTGCGGGTGCGGCGGGCGGCGGCGCGGCGGAGCGGGCGGCGCGGCGAGTGCGGGGTCGGCACCGAGGATGGCCGTGTGGAGCTCCTGCAGGCGGCCGCCCGGGTCGACGCCTAGTTCGTCCCTGAGCAGGCCGCGGATGAGCCGGTAGTGGGCGAGTGCTTCGGCCTGGCGGCCGCAGCGGTAGAGCGCCAGCATGTACTGCGCGGCGATCCGCTCGTCCAGCGGGTGGGCGCCCGCGTGTGCCGAGAGCTCGGCCTGCAGCGCCGCGTGCTCGCCGAGGCGCAGCCGTAGGTCGGTCGTGTCCAGCTGGGCCGCGAAGCGTTCCTTGCCGAGCGCCTCACGGGCGGCGTTGAACCAGGGCGTGTCGGTGCCGGCGAAGGCTTCGCCGCGCCAGAGGGCGAGCGCCTCGCGGTGGTACGCGAGGGCCGCGTGGTCCTCGGATGCGGCGCGTGCCTGTTCGAGGAGCAGCCGGAACCGGTGGGCGTCGACCGAGTCCTCGGCAACGCTCACCGCATAGCCGCCGCTGCGGCGCTCGATGGTGCCGGGCAGCAGGCCGCGCAGCCGGGACAGATAGCTGTACAGGGTGTCCTTCGCACTCCGCGGCGGCGCTTCGCCCCACACGCGCCGCACCAGTTCGTCCGCCGCCACGGCCCGGCCGGCGTCCATGAGCAGCGCCGCGAGAACCGAGCGCTGGCGTGCCGTGCCCAGCTCCGCCTGTCCGTCGTCGGCCACCGCCTCGATGCCGCCGAGCAGTCGAAACTCCATGCTCCAGATCCTGCTTCCTTGCGCGCCTATGGGTGTCCGGCGGGTCAGGGCCCGCCTGGTGCCTGCGCCCCTGCCCGGCCCCGAACACGGCTGAACCACGGATTCCAGATCCCTGCAAGGTCCGTGCACGATCGGCCGGGCAGGCTTGTGCCGAGCACGGGGGCCGCCACGGACACGCCCACGGCTAGGTATCGGGGGATGCCGGCCGTGGGACGGTGCCAGGACTTGGGGGAGAGTCCGACGGTGGACGCCAGGACGTAGCCGTGGTGGCCGCCGTGCCCGATGGGCCCGCTGCGGCCGCCGTGCTCCGCAGTCCGTGGTGGCCGCCGTGCTCCACAGTCCGTGGTGGCCGCCGTGCTCGGTCACGGCCGGGGCAGGCTCAGCGCATCTCCTTCTCGAACCAGGCCACGTCCCAGTACCGCCCGAACTTGCGGCCCACTTCGCGGTGCACCCCGGCAGGCTTGAATCCGAAGCGTTCGTGCAGCTTGAACGAGGCCTCGTTGGGGATGGTCACCGCCGCGTACGCCCGGTGCACATCCTCCGCGCCGAGGGCCTCGAACAGGGCGCCGTACAGCCTGCTGCCGAGGCCTCGGCCCTGGTATTCGGGCGCGAGGTAGACGCTGGTCTCCACGGAGGTGAGATACGCGAGCTTGGGGCGCAAGGAGCTGCTGCTCGCATAGCCGACGACGGCGCCCTCCTCCTCGGCGACGAGGAGCCGGTGCGGGCCGCGTTCGGGGTGGGCGCGCAGCCAGTCGCGGCGCTGGTCGACCGTGACCGCGTCGATGTCGAAGGTGGTCGCCGTCTCGACTATGTAGTGGTTGTAGATCCGGGTGAGCTCCTCGAGGTCGCCCTCGTGGCCCGCCCTGATCCGTGCCGCCGTGTGCTGTTGCATCCTTGCCTCCTCGACCGCCGACGGTACCGCAGCGCGCGCCTCGGGAGCGAACTCGTTTTCCCAGGTCAGAGTGGAGAATCGGGGACACGTTCGCGGGGGTGGGGCCGCGGCACCCCGGTGGGGATGTCAGGATGGGACCCATGACAATCAAGGCCTACTTCGACATCAGCATCGACGACGCCCCCGCCGGGCGGATCACGTTCAACCTCTTCGATGACGTCGTCCCGAAGACGGCGGAGAACTTCCGCGCGCTGTGCACCGGCGAGAAGGGCTTCGGCTACAAGGGCTCCCCGTTCCACCGCGTCATCCCGGAGTTCATGCTCCAGGGCGGCGACTTCACCAACGGCAACGGCACCGGTGGCAAGAGCATCTACGGCGAGAAGTTCGCCGACGAGAACTTCAACCTCAAGCACGACCGTGCTGGTCTGCTCTCGATGGCCAACGCAGGCCCGAACACCAATGGTTCGCAGTTCTTCATCACCACGGTCGTGACGCCGTGGCTGGACGGCAAGCACGTGGTGTTCGGCGAGGTCGCCGACGACGAGTCGATGAAGCTCGTGAAGAAGATCGAGTCGCTCGGCTCGGGCAGCGGCCGCACCCGCGCCGCGATCGCGATCGCCGACGCCGGCGTTCTCTGATCCTGGGACATCCTCGGTGGCCCCGGTCCGGTACACGGACCGGGGCCACCGGTGCGTTCGGGTTCTCGCCCGGCCCTGCGGTCCCCGTCGCTTCCGGCGGTCCCCGTCACTCCCGGTCCGGCACGAGGAATTCGCACCATACGCATTTGCCGCTGCCCCGGGATTCCACACCCCAGAAGTCGGCGAGGCGGTCGACAAGGAGCAGGCCGCGGCCCGATACGCCCTCGTCACCGGCCTCGCGGCGGCGCGGCAGCGCACTGGAGGTGTCCTCGACCTCGACGCGCAGCCGACGGTCGGCTCCGGACAGCACGCGCAGCGTGATGATCGCCGCGCCTTCGGTGTGCATGAGGGCGTTGGTGACGAGTTCGTCGGCGATCAGCTCGATCTCGTCCGCGCGCTCCCCCGCGCCCCAGGCACGCACGGCCGCGCGGACCGTGTGCCGGGCCTCGCGCAGGGCAGCCGGATCGTTCGGTGCGACGTGCTGCTGGAGACGGCCGCCGGACCTGGGTGCGTGGGAGCCGAGGCGGCGGAGCAGGAGCAGGGCCGCGTCGTCGTCACCGCCGCGGCGGTCGGCGTCCTCGACGAGCCGGTCGGCGAGAGCATCGAGGTCATCGGGGCCCGAGGCGACCTCGACGGTGAGGGACTGGACTCCGTCGTCGAGGTCGTGGCCGGGCTGCTCGACCAGGCCGTCGGTGCACAGCACCAGGGTCTGGCCCGGGTCGATCTCCAGGGTGGTGACCGGGTATTCGAGGCGGTGGAACTCGGCGGAGAGGCCGAGCGGCAGCCCACCGGACACGGGGGCGCGCCGGCAGGAGCCGTCCGTGGAGCGGAGCAGCGGGTCGATATGGCCCGCGCGGACCAGCTGGGCCACTCCGGTGCTGAGGTCGCACTGGACGTAGAGGCAGGTGGCGAAGCGGTCGGTGTCGAGTTCGTGCAGGAAGACCGAGGCGCGGGCGACGACCGTGGCCGGGGTGTGGCCCTCGGCCGCGTAGGCGCGCAGCACGATCCTGAGCTGGCCCATGACGGCGGCCGCATGGGTGTCGTGGCCCTGGACGTCGCCGATGACCGCGCCGACCTTGCCGTCGGGCAGCGGGATCACGTCGTACCAGTCGCCGCCGATGTCGCGGCCGAGTTTCGCGGAGCGGTAGCGCACGGCGATCTCGGCGCCGTCCACGGCCGGGATGGAACGCGGCAGCATCGCCTGCTGCAGCCCGGCTGCGAGGTCCTTCTCCTGCTCGTAGAACATCGCGCGCTGCAGTGACTGGGCAATGCTGCTGCCGAGGGCGACGAGCAGATTGCGTTCCTCGGCGGTGAAGCCGGTCTTGTCCTGGTAGAGCAGGCCGAGTGCGCCGATCGGGCGGGCCTGGGCGATCAGCGGAAGATACGCGGCCGAGGTGATGTCGAGGTGGCTGATGTGCGGCCACAGTATGGGGTACGAGCCGGCGAACTCCTCGCGGGACTCGATGAACCGCGGCGCGAGGGTACGGATGACCTCGCTCATGGGGTAGTTCTCGTCGATCCGGGTGAAGCGCGTGCCCTGGACGAAGGCTCCGGGCGGCCCGTCGGCGACGAGATGGATACGGCCCGCCTCGACCAGGCCCACCACCAGACTCGCGGCGCCCAGGTGCGCGAGTCCCTGGGTCTCGTCGAGTACGTCGATCACGTCCTGCACGGTGCGGGCGTGCGCGAGGGCGGCCGTGGTGCCCTCGACGATGCTGGTCTGACGGCGGGTCTCGGCGTCGTGCTCCATCCGGATGCTTGATTCGAGGAGCTCCTCCTCGGCATCGCGCACGACGCCGAGGATCCGGCGCGGCCGGCCGTTCTCGTCGCGGCGGATGTAGCCCTGGGTATGGGTCCAGCGCAGGGTGCCGTCGCGGCGGCGCAGCCGGAAGTAGGCGCCATAGGTGTCACTGCCGCTTTTCAGCGCTTCGGAGACCAGGGAGTCGAGGCGGTGGCCCTCGCGCGGCGGGACGCGGGGCGCCAGGGACTCGGGGCGGCCGTTGTACTCCCCGGGCTCGAGGTCGAAGAGGTCATGGGCCGCCGCATCCATGTGCATCTCGCCGCGTTCGAGGTCCCAGTCGAAGCTGCCTGTGCGGTTGAGCGCGAGGATCGACTCGGGCGTCGCGGGCCAGCGGTCCGGGTCCGGCATGCGTCCACTTTGCCATGGTTCGGCGGGTTCGCCATGCGGGGCGGGGCGGGTGCGCGGTGGGGGCACGGTCAGGCGCCGAACAGTTCGGGGGCCGTCGGGTCCGGGATGTAGGGGGTGTCGGGGGCGGGCTCGACGTCGGGCACCTCCGGCACCGACTCGGGGCCGAGCTCGTCGCCGGGACCCTCCGGCACCGTCGCCTCGTCGGGCACGGGCGGGATGGCGGTGCGGTCGGTCGGGTCCTGGGGCTGGCCCTGCGGCCGGTTCAGGTCCTGCGGGCTGTTCTCGTCCTGCGGCCGGTTCAGGTCCTGGTCGCCGCCGGGCAGGGTGCGGTCACCGCTGCCGGGGATGAGGGGGGCCGTGTCCGGGACGGGCAGCGGGGTCGGGCAGCCGGCGGGGAGGGTGGGGGTGGGCCCGCCGGGCGCGGTGGGCGTGGGTGGGATGCTCGGGCAGCCGGTCGGGGCGCCCTCGGGGCTCGCGGACTGCTCGTCCGTGGGGTCGGTCAGGGATTCGCCCGGGCCGGGGCTCCTGCCGTCGTCGGTCGGCTCCTCGCTCGTGCCGTCCGTCATCCCGTCCGTCGGGTCGTCGGTACCGGGTGAGCCGGAGTCGTCCGTGGACGGCTCGGTGCTCTGCCCGTCCGGGTGGTCCATGGACGGCCCGGTGTCCGTGGGCGAGAGGCTCGGGTCGACGGACGGGGAGCCGTCGGGGCCCGTGGGATCGGCGGACGGTGAGCCGTCCGGCGGCGTCGGGGAGACATCGGGCGAGGGCGTGGGCGGCGGGACCACCTTGTCCTTGTCCCCGTCGTCCCCGATCGGCCGCTCGATCCAGGTGTTGTTCGTGATGTTGACGATCGTGATGTTGTTGATCACTGTCGTGGACGGTTTGACCACGATGACGTTCGTGGGCCGGTAGCCCTGCCAGGGCCGGCCGCGATGCGCCGCGTCCTTGTGCAGCTCGGCGGGTGGGGTCAGCGGATTGCCGCAGGCGCAGCGCACCCGCGGCATGCCACGGTTGTCGACGAGTACGGCGGTGCCGCGCTGGAGCACGGACTGGAAACTCGTGGCCTGCCCGCCCTGATAGCCGTGGTTGGTGACCCGGGTGTCGGCGCGCAGCTGCACGGGGGTGAGTGAGCGCAGCCATCCGACGACGTCGCCCTGGTTGATGCCCGCGGCCCGGGCGAAGGCGCGCGACTTGCTGCGGTCGGCGGTCAGGAAACGCACCTGCTGTTCCACATCGCAGCTGCTCACGGATTTGGTGCCGCCGTAGAGGCCGGGTGTCGAGCCCTCGATGCTGCGCACCCCGGCCTGGTCGGCCGAAGCGGATCCGGTGGGGGTCGGTTGCGGCGTTCGGGTGACGGGCGGCGGGGCCTCGGTGCTGGTGGCGGTGGACTCGGTGAAGGGGTCCGGCCCTGCGGCGGCGACCGGCTGGAGGAAGACCTCCTTGTCGCTGCCGGTCTCGCCAGCTTCGTTCTCGCCGCTGCCGGAACAGCCCGCGACCAGCAGTGCGCCGGATATCGCGAGGGCTGTGGCATAACGCCTGCTCGGTGAGTGCACGCCGTTCTCCCGCCTGTGCTCTGGCCGTACGTCCCTCATTGTGTGAAGTGCGAAATTTGTCCCGCAACCGCGCTGACGCCCCGGCCGGGGCGTCACAATGAGAACGTGGAATGGTTCACGGCGCCCGACTACTGGCTGGCCGGCCTGGTCTTCCAGCGGCTGCTGGCCGCCGTGTACCTGGTGGCGTTCGTGGGTGCGGCGCTGCAGTTCCGCGCGCTGATCGGCGAGCGGGGCATGCTGCCGGTCCCCCGGTTCGTGGCGCGGGTGCCTTTCCGGCAGGCGCCGAGCCTGTTCCAACTGCGCTACTCGGACCGTCTCTTCGCCGTCGTCGCCTGGAGCGGCGCCGTGTGCTCCCTGGCGCTCCTCGCGGGCCTGGACGCGGAACTTCCGCTCTGGGCGGGGATGCTGCTGTGGGCGCTGCCCTGGCTGCTCTATCTGTCCGTCGTCAACGTGGGCCAGACCTGGTACGGCTTCGGCTGGGAGTCACTGCTCCTGGAGGCCGGCTTCCTCGCCGTGTTCCTCGGACCGCACGACGTCGCCCCGCCGGTCCTCATCCTGTTCCTGCTGCGGTGGGTGCTGTTCCGGGTGGAGTTCGGCGCCGGGCTGATCAAGATGCGCGGGGACGCCTGCTGGCGGAAGCTGACCTGCCTCTACTACCACCATGAGACGCAGCCGATGCCGGGCCCGCTGAGCTGGTTCTTCCACCGGCTGCCCCGACCCCTGCACCGCGTGGAGGTGGCGGCGAACCACGTCACACAGCTCGTCGTGCCGTTCCTCCTGTTCACCCCGCAGCCGATCGCCTCGTACGCGGCGGCCTTGATGATCCTCACCCAACTCTGGCTGGTGCTGTCCGGCAATTTCGCCTGGCTGAACTGGCTGACGATCGCCCTGGCCGTCTCCGCGGTCGACTTCACGCCGCTGACCGGCCCGCCGCCCGCGCTCGCGAGTCCACCGCTGTGGTACGAGATCGTGGTCTTCGCGGTCGTGGCGCTGGTGCTCGTCCTCAGTTACCGCCCGGTCCGCAATCTGGTCTCGCGCCGTCAGCTGATGAACTACTCCTTCGACCCGCTCCACCTGGTCAACGCCTACGGCGCTTTCGGCACGGTCGGCCGGGTCCGCCATGAGATCGCCGTGGAAGGCACCGACGAGCCGGTGCCTTCCACGGGCGGGGCGGGCTGGCGCGAGTACGGCTTCCACGGAAAGCCGGGCGATCCCGCCCGGCTCTCGCGGCAGTTCGCCCCGTATCACCTGCGTCTCGACTGGCTGATGTGGTTCGCGGCGCTCTCCCCCGCGTATGCCCGCAGTTGGTTCGGGCCCTTCGTGGAGCGGCTCCTGGTAGGAGACCGGGACACCCTGCGGCTGCTGCGCCACAATCCCTTCCCCGACGCGCCGCCGCGATTCATCCGGGCGCGTCTGTACCGGTATCGCTATTCGACCTGGCGTGAGTTGCGGGAGACGGGCGCGTGGTGGCAGCGGACCTACGTTCGCGATTTCCTGCCACCGACGCGCCTCGCCTCCGCACCGAAAGGCTCGGGCCGCTGAGGGCCGGGGTGGGCCGCCGGTCAGTCGACGCTGGGCAGGATGTGGGGCTCGGCGAGGTCGTCCTCGTAGCCCGCGAGGCGGATCGGCGCCGAACGCGCCCACACCTCGAGGCTGCCCGTCTGGTCACCGCGCCGACGACCTGCCCGGTCGCGCCGGTCCTTGGGGGACAGTTGCTCGCTCTTCGACTTGTCTGGTGTCACCGCGCACTCCTTATGTGTCGGGTAACCCCCGGTCGCTCCGACGTCGCCCCGCTCCGGGGGCACCGCGGCCGCCCGGTGGGGCTCTGCTCTGGCCAGGTCGGTCGCGGTGGCGCCGGATGTGCTGTGCGGGACGATGCCGTGGTGGCCGGCTTCCCCCGGGACAGGCCAAGGGGTCTTGGTGAACCCCGTGGTGGCGGCCTGCTTGCGCCCAGACTAACCAAATGAGCGGACCTCCGCTCTATGGGGAGGCAAAATCTCTTCCCATCTCCAGGGAAACAGCACAAACCGGCCACCGCATGCGGCAGCCGTTGTGCGGCTCGGGCGCGTTGGAGGCGCGGCGGACGTGGGCGCGCGCAGGGAAGCCCGGGTGGTGACGGGAGTTGGAGCGGCAGGAATGCGGCAGGAATACGGACGTTCCGCCACATGGGCGATATGGCCGATTCCCGGCGTCCGTGCGCGCATGTACGGCGTACGCCAGGAGACAGCGGGCTTACGCCGGGAGACAGGCAGTCAGCCCGCGGTGCGGATTACCACTTGCCGGGCGCGTAGTCCTTCAGGAAGACCCCGTACACGTCCTCGCCGGCCTCGCCGCGTACCACCGGGTCGTAGACGCGGGCGGCGCCGTCGACCAGGTCGAGGGGGGCGTGGAAGCCCTCCTCGGCGAGGCGGAGCTTGTCGTAGTGCGGGCGCTCGTCGGTGATCCAGCCGGTGTCGACGGAGGTCATGAGGATGCCGTCGGTCTGGAACATCTCCTGGGCGCTGGTGCGCGTCACCATGTTCATCGCGGCCTTGGCGGCGTTGGTGTTGGGGTGGCCCGCGCCCTTGTAGCCGCGGCCGAACACCCCTTCCATCGCCGAGACGTTGACCACGTAGGCCCGCTTGCTCGCGGCCTTGCCCGCGGCCTCGGCCATCGCGGCGCGCAGCTTGCTGATGAGGATGAACGGAGCGGTGTAGTTGCACAGCTGGGTCTCGAGCAGCTCCACCGGGGAGATCTGCTCGATGGACTGCACCCAGGTGTTGGTGTGCACGACGTCGGGCACGAGGCCGCCCGCGTCGATGGCGCTGCCGTCGCGGTGCTTCTCGATGCTGGCGTGACCGCCGACGAGCGCGAGGTCGGCGACCTGCTGAGCGTCCATGCCGGAGATCCCGGCGGGCAGCGCCTGGATGCCGTCCACCGCACCCGAGTTGAAGGCGCCGATGACGTGGTGCGGGGGCAGTTCGCCCGCGGGCAGCGGGGCGTTCTCGCCCTCGACCAGCGCGCCGTACGCGGAGGGCAGGCGGCGCACGGTCTGCGTGGCGTTGTTGATCAGGATGTCGAGGGGGCCGGCCTCGGCGACCCGGTCGGCGAGCGCGACGGCCTGGGCCGGGTCACGCAGGTCGATGCCGACGACTTCGAGGCGGTGGATCCAGTCCGCCGAGTCGTCCATCGCCTTGAAGCGGCGGATGGCGTCCTTGGGAAAGCGCGTGGTGATGGTGGTGTGCGCGCCGTCGCGCAGCAGCCGCAGCGCGATGTACATGCCGATCTTGGCGCGGCCGCCGGTGAGCAGGGCACGCTTGCCGCTGAGGTCGGCGCGGGCCTCGCGCTTGGCGCGGTTCTCGGCGGCGCACTTCTGGCAGAGCTGGTGGTAGAACGCGTCGACCTCGACGTACCGCGCCTTGCAGACATAGCAGGAGCGCGGGCGCTGGAGTACCCCGGCGATCTCGCCGACCGTGGAGGAGCTGGGCAGCAGACCCTGCGTCTCGTCGTCGATGCGTTCGGCGGAGCCGGTGGCCGTGGAGTGCGTGACCGCCTTGTCGTGAGCGGTCTTCGCGGCGCGGCGCTCCTGGCGGCGGCGCTGCTTCACGGTGCGGTAGATGCCTGCGGTGGCGCGGCGGACGGTGATGGCGTCGGGGTGGTCGACGTCGAGCTTGTCGAGCTCGTCGAGGACGGCCAGGCAGACGGCGAGCCGCTCGGGGTCGATGCCGGGGCCGAAGTCCGCCGACTCCTGGCTCTCGGGGCTCTCACTGGTCACGCTCATCGCCGCTGCTTCCTCGTACGGGTCCGGGCGCACCGGCGCCGTTGTCTACCAAAGGCTGGATTTTACGGAGCGGGCTGGCCGCTTTCCAAACCGCTTCACCGTGCGTACGGACACGGAGACCGTACGTGGTCACAGGCCTCGGATCCGGCCCCGGTCACACGGTCGCGACGGGGTGCTCAATGGGCGCCGTAGGCCTGTCGGGGCAGGGGCACCAACCACGGGACTACGCGGCCTGCCCCGCGTACTGCGACCGGAGTATGAGCGATCGCGTGCTCCAGGACGACGCATCGCAGGAATGAACGCGTCATCGTGGATGTTATGAACGCCGACCGCTTGCCGCACGAGAACGCCCGGAGGCACGTATGAGTGCCCTCGCGTTGTCCGTGCTCCTGTCACTCGTCTCCGCCGTGGCCTACGCGGGCGGAGCCATCGTGCAGGAGCGCGTCGCCACGTCCGGCCGCAGTCATTCGTACGCCCCGGTGCGCAACACCCTCTGGTGGATCGCGGTGGGTCTCAACGGTCTGGGCGCGCTGCTGCACGTGGTCGCTCTCGCCTTCGGTCCGCTGAGTCTGGTCCAGCCGCTCGGCGCCCTCACCATCGTCTTCGCGCTGCCGATGGCCGCGCTCTTCGTCGGCCGCGGGGCCGGTTCCACCGCCTGGCGCGGCGCGATCATGGCCACGGTCGGCCTGGCGGGCCTGCTGGCCCTCACCGGCTCCGCCTCGTCCCATGCCCTGGACGGCCGCGAGCAGGTGCTCGTGGCGCTGACCACGCTCGCCGGGGTGGGGGTGCTGATGGTGACGTCGCACGCGGTGCAGCGCCGGCCCGTCCTTCGCAGTGTGCTGCTCGCGACCGCCGCCGGTATCTCGTTCGGCATGGCCTCGGTGTTCACGAAGAACGCCACGGTGGACTTCGGCATGGGCAGCCTGCTGCACGAGCTGCCGAACCTGGCGATGATCGGCGTGCTCGGCATCGGCGGTGTGCTCCTGTCACAGGCCGCCTACCGCGGCGCGGGCCTCGCGGCGCCGCTCGCGATCCTGACGGTGGTGAACCCGGTGGTGGCGGCCGCGGTGGGGCTCACTCTGTTCGGCGAAACCTTCCGCTACGGGCTCACCGGCACCCTGATCGCGCTCGGCTGCGGTGTGGTGGCGGCCGGCGGCCTGATCCTGCTCACCACGGAGCGCATCGGGCAGGCCGCGGCGGGCGCGGAGGGCGCGGACCCGGCGGAGGAGGCGCCTGCCGAGGCCGCCGAGGAACTCGCCGAGGAACTCGCCGACGCGGAGCTGCTCGTGCCGGCAGGTGTGTTCCTGCCGGAGGCCTCGCTCGCGTTCCAGCTGCCCGGTTCCGTGCGCCCGCTGCACGTGCCGGACTCCCCCGCCTCCCTGCACGGCATGCACAGCTCCCTCTCCGGCATCCCCGGGCAGCCGCCCGGGGTGGTGTTCGGCACCGGGGAACATGTTCACGACGACGTGCGGATACGACGGCGGGACGGCCCCTGCGAGCGGATGCTCAGATCCTGACGCCGCCCGCCCGCAGATAGGCGAGCGGGTCGATGTCACTGCCGTAGCCGGGCCCGGTCCGCACCTCGAAGTGCAGATGGGGCCCGGTGCTGTTTCCGGTGGATCCGGAGCGGGCTATCCGCTGCCCCGCGTTCACGGTCTGGCCCGTTTTCACCACGAGCGCGGAGAGGTGCGCGTACTGCGAGTAGCGCCCGTCGTCGTGCCGGATCACCACCTGATAGCCGTACGCGCCGCCCCAGCCTGCCGTGACCACCTTGCCGGCGGCCACCGCCTGCACCGAGGTCCCGGTGGGCACCGGGAAGTCGACGCCCGTGTGATAGCCGCTGGACCAGGAGCCACCGGCCGCGCGGTACGGGGTGCCGGGGGTGGCGGACACGGGAGCGGCGCGGCGGGTGGCGGGCTCGCTCTTCGGCTTGCTCGCGGTCTCGGTGCGCTCGGCGCGGTCCTGCGTCGGCGCGGGCTTCGACTGCTCCTCGGCAGCTTCCTTCGGCTGCTGCTTCCGCTCCTTCTCGGGCGGCTCCTCGGCCTTCGGCTTCGGCTTCGGCTTCGGTTCAGCCGCCTTGTCCGGTGTACCCCCGGTGGAGTGGCGGCCCTGCGTGGCCGCTTCCGTGTCCAGTGACAGCCGCTGGCCGGGCAGGATCAGATCGGGATCGCCGCCGACGATCTTGCGGTTCGCGGCGTACAGCTGCTGCCAGCCGCCGCGTACGTCCTGCTCGTGGGCGATCGCGGAGAGACTGTCACCGCGGACGACGGTGTACATCTCGGCCCGTCCGGCCCTGGACTGCGGCGTGACCTCCGGCCCGGCCTCCGACTCGGACGCGGTCCGGGTCTCCGGATTCGAGGCGGCCCTGGCCCCCGGCTCGGCGGCGGGCCGGATGTCGGGGGCCGCCGGGTCGCGGGTCAGTCCGGCGCGTACGGAGCAGACGGGCCAGGCCTGCGGGCCCTGGCCGTCGAGCACCTTCTCGGCGACGGCGATCTGCTGGTCCCTGGTGGCGAGGTCGGCGCGCGGCGCGTACCGCGTGCCGCCGAAGGCCTCCCAGGTGGACTGCTTGAACTGCAGCCCGCCGTAGTAGCCGTTGCCGGTGTTGATCGCCCAGTTGTTGCTGGACTCGCAGGCGGCCACCTTGTTCCAGGTGTCCACGTCGGCGGCCTGTGCGCTGCCGCTGCCGACCAGCGGCAGCGCCATCGACGCACCGCCGACGGTGACGGTGAGCGAGGCGCGGTTGAGTCTGGTCGGCTCCTTGCGGCGGTGTCGGCCCGGCATGGTCTTCCCCCAAACGACGCGCGTCAAGGCACGCAAAGTAGCCGCGCGGAACAGGCCATGACAAGAGGGCCTTCGGCCGCTTCCACGACAACTGCACCACTGGCCGGGCAAGTTGATCAGCCGGGCACCACCTCACCGCCTCGCCGTCTCCCTCACACGCCGGCCCGCAACCGCCGGGGAAGCCAGCGCAGTTGTACGGCCTGCTGGTAGGGGCCGCCGCCTTCGTGCCCGTTGAAGTCGTACACCTCGATGGACTTGTCCTCGTGGCGATAGGCGTTGAAGGCCGCGAACACGGTCGACGGCGGGCAGATCTGGTCCTCGAGCGCCGTGGAGAAGAGCGCCGGCGCGGTGGCGCGGGCCGCGAAGTGCACGGCGTCGAAATAGGCGAGGGTGTGCAGGACTTCATCCGGATCGGCACGGCGGGCCTGCAGATAGCCGCCGATCTCCCGGTACGGCATCTGGTCGGTGAGGGTGACGGCCCGCGGGAAGTCGCACAGGAACGGCACATCGGGCGCGACGGCCACCAGGCCGGGCACCAGGCCGCCGACCGCGAGGCTCAGGCCGCCGCCCTGGCTGACGCCGGTCACCGCGGTGCGCGAGGCGTCCACCAGCGGGTGGGCGCGGGCGGCCTCGACGGCGCGGACGGCATCGGTCATCAGCCGCCGGTAGTAGTAGCCGTGCGGGTCCTCGATGCCGCGGGTCATATAGCCGGGGTACGCGGGTCCGCTGCCCACCGGGTCCACCGTTTCGCCTTCCGCCCAGCCGCCGCTGCCCTGTCCGCGGCTGTCCATCACGAAGTGCGCGAAACCGGCCGCTGCCCACAGCAGATGCATATGGGGAAGGCCGCGCCCGCCGCCGTATCCGATGTACTCGACCACCACCGGCAGCGGTTCGCCCGCACCGGCCGGGAGGATGAGCCAGCCCTTGACGGGATGTCCGCCGAAGCCGGCGAACGTGACGTCCAGGACCCGTACTCCCGAGAGGCCTGTGTCGACCGGCTCGAATTGGGCGGCGAGTTCGTGCTCGCGCGTCTCGGCGAGGGTCTTCGCCCAGAACGCGTCGAAGTCGGCGGGCTCCGGCAACGACGGTCGGTAGGATCGGAGTTGGTCGAGCGGCAGATCGAACAGGGCCATGCGCAGACGCTCCCTCAGGTGTCCTCCGGGCAGGTTCCCGGGAAGATATCCCGGTTCGCCGGGCGTTTCAGCGCGATTCAGTGGCCTGCGGGAACTTCCCGAGGACGGCTCGTACGGGTCCGCGCAGGAAACGAGGGGGTGGCGGCCGAACCGGCCGCCACCCCCTCGTGCATCCGCCGTGCATCCACTGCCGCCGACCCGTCGCCTGCCGCTAGCCTGTCGCTCCCGGCTGCGGCTCCGGTTCCGGTTCCGGTACAGGCTCACGGCCCGGCGGCTGCGGCACCGGCGACGGGGACGGCTCCGGACCGGGCACGGGGTGCGGGAACGGATCCGGCATCGGCCCGGGCTCCGGCGGCGGCGCGGGGCGGCCGGGATCGGGCGGGAACGGACCGGGGGTGGGCCCCGGGCCGACGGGGTCGGGGTTCGGGTGCGTCATAGCGATCCTCCCAGGGTTCGGAGGCCTCTCCTTGACCACTGTCCCGTGAGCCGCCTTCCCGCGCCCGGCGAATCCACGTGTGCGCAGGTCAGACCGCCGGCTTACGGACCAGCCGTACGACCGGGATGTCCCGCTCGGTCTTCTCACGGTACTCCGCGTACTGCGGGAACAACTCCACGAGGCCGGGCCACACCCGCTCCTTCTCCTCGGCGGTGAGCGTCTCCGCCCTCGCCTCGAATCGCTCGGTCTCCACCCTGAGCCGGACCTCCGGGTTGGCCCGCAGGTTCAGATACCACTCGGGGTGCCGGTCGGACCCGCCGTTGGAGGCGACGATCAGATAGTCCTCGCCGTCCCGTGCGTAGATGAGCACGGTCCGGCGCCACAGCCCGGACCTGCGTCCCTGATAGTCGAGCAGCAGACAGGGCGCGCCCATCACGGTGGTGCCCTTGGTGCCGCCGGACTCCTCGTATTTCCGCGCCTGCTCGGCGACCCAGCCGGTCGGGCTGACGATCGCATCATCCTGTGCCATGGTCCGCTCCTCTGCTCGCGCTTCGGCTTCCAGGGCTCAACGGCTGCGGCGCCCGGGGGTGTTCCCTCGGTACGCCGACCGGGCGGTGCACGGCTGCGGCCGGCGTTTCACACGGCGGTCTTCACCGCCTGTCGCAGCGTCCCTCACCTGCCGCAGTGGCCGTCACCACTTCTCGGGGTCGGCGGCGAGGGCCGCCTTCGCCGCGGCGAGGAGTTCCGGCGAGGCCGCGGGCGCCTCCTCGGGATGCTTGGCCGCCCAGCGCACCACGTACGGGCACAGCGGCGCCACGGTGAAGCCTTCGCGTTCGGCGATCGTGTACAGCTCGCGGGCGAGCGAGCCCGCAATGCCCTTGCCCTCGTGGGCGGGCTCCACGACGGTGTGCACCGGGACGAGGGCGGGCGCGGGCTCGTCGAGGACAAAGTACTGGATGTGGCCGAGGACTTCGCCGTCGGCGCGGGCCTCGAGCCGGCCCTTGGGCCGGTCGTCGACGATCTTGGTGTCGGTCATGCCGGCCAGTCTGCCAACCCGCCCCGCGCACTGTCTCCCGGGCCGGGCGACCGGCGCGTCAGAGTCAGCGGCCGAACGCCGTTCGGCTCCTGCTCCGCACCCCGCTCAGGCGCGGGCTGCCGGCACGCGCGCCTGCGGGCTGCGCTGCTGCTCCGACCCCGGTACCGGGGCGGAGGCGTCGTCGCCGAGCTCGACGATCCGGTTGCCGGTGTCGACGTGCACGACCCTCGGACGCAGGCTGCGGGCCTCGGCGTCGTCGACCTGCGCGTAGCTGATCAGGATGACCAGGTCGCCGGGGTGGACGAGGTGCGCCGCGGCACCGTTGATGCCGATGACTCCGCTGCCGGGCTCACCCTCGATGACGTACGTCTCCAGGCGGGCACCGTTGGTGATGTCGACAATGTGCACCAGCTCGCCGGGCAGCAGATCGGCGGCCGCCATCAGCTCGGCATCGACGGTCACGGATCCCACGTAGTGCAGGTCGGCCTGGGTCACGGTGGCGCGATGGATCTTGGACTTGAACAGAGTACGCAGCAATTTGGACTCCTGGAAGACGGCTCCCTGCCAGCTTTCTGCAGGTCAAGGGCGCTATCACTCTACAACTGGCACGCGCCTGAGTCGAAGATTGTGAGGAACATCGCTTCACTCCGGTAAGCAGGCTCCTGTCTGGGCTTTAGCGCGAACACGGCTGTCGTGGCTCGTCGAAGGCGCACCTACTCGAACGCTCTTCGCGGAACTTGCCAGGATCGATGCTGACGAAACGCTGACTTACCTGACGGCATATCAGGAGATTAGGGGTGCCATCGGGTCACTGCTCAAAGGGCCGCGCCCTTCGTTCCTCGACGAGCCGCGCCGCCTCCATGACCGGCGGCTCCGCCCGCCTCACGGAGCGGCTCGCCGCCCTCCCGTCCCAGACCCTCGCCCTCGGCCTCGCCCTCGCCCTCGGCCTCGGCCACGATACGAACATCAACGCCCTCCTGGAGAAGACTGCCTTCAACCTCCTCACCTGAGACGGGGCGTGGCACCGAACCGCGCGACGTCGTGCCCGCCTGTACGGCCGGTGGCGCGTCCTATGATGCGGAGATGGTGGGGCGCGACGCAGCAGAGCAGGTGGCCAGCCCGTACGCGACCGGCGGCGGTGGCACGGTCTTGGAGCACGACTTCGGTGCCGTCCTGCTGGCGCACCTCCTCCTCGGCGATCCCGTACCGGCACTGGGTGACGACGTGACGCCGGTGTCCGTACGCTTCCAGGACAGCAGTTTCAGCCCCGTGGACGACCTGATCGTCGTTGGGGACACGGCCGACGGAGCACAGCGGCGGCTGTCGATCGGTGTGCGCCGGGCCCCGGCATTCACGACCAGCGACGACTCCACGGCGGACCTGCTCGTGTCCTACCTGCGGATCGTCACGGATCACTGGGCCGAGGCCGGCGCGGGGCATTGGCGGCTGGCGCTCGCTGTGGCCAGCACCAGTCCTGCCGTACGGCAGGTGCATGAGCTGGCCGTGATCGCACGGGGGCAGCCCGACGAGGAGTCGTTCCGCGCGGTAGCGAAGCAGCCGGGACGCACGACTGAAGCGATTCGCAGGCGGCTGGGCCATCTGGACGCGTTGATCGCTCAGGCAGCCAGCAGTCCGAAGGTGAGTACTGAAAGGCCTGCCGCCGAGCTGACCTGGCGATTCCTGCACGTGCTCTGGTTGTGGCAGCTGAGGCTGGAGGGGGCCGACGAGTCCGACCGTACGGCGGCTGTGGCCCGCCTGCGGAGTGTCGTCCCCGATGCCTCTGTGGAGGGTTCCGCCACCCTGTTCGAAGCTCTAGGGAGACTGTCTCGGAGTTACGCCCCGACAGCGGCCACCGTCACCGAGAGCATGCTCCGGAGGCAGCTCTCTGGGGCTGCGGTCGTTGACCGCTCCCCGTCCTACGCCCCGGCGTGGCGTGCCCTCGACGCCCTGTCGGACACGGCCGAGAACCTCGTCCGGTTCCGGTTGACCGGTGCCGGCGAGAACCTCGAGTTGGAGCGCGCCGAAGCCGGAAATGCTCTGGCCGCCGAAGCGAGGGCGGTCGCCTCGCGGGCGACCGCGCTGGTCGTCCACGGGGAGCCCGACGCCGGCAAGTCGGCTTTGGCCCTGCGTACCGCTGGGCGGCTGCGAGCCGACGGAGTCGCGGTCACCGTGCTGAACCTGCGGGAGATCCCCGCAACGCTTGCGGAATTCGAGGCGCTGCTCGGCGCCCGCCTTGCCGCGGTGCTGGGTGCCTCTGCGGTGGGTAAGGGGCGTCTACTGGTCGTCGACGGCGCGGAGTCGGTGCTGGAAGGACGTGCCCAGCTGCTCTCGGACCTCGCGCGGGCGGCCATGGCCGCCGGACTCGGCGTGGTGGCGGTCACCCGTGCCGACGGTTCGGGAGCCGCACGTGACGTGCTCGTTCAGGCTGCGGAGAGCGTGGCGCAGGACGGCGGAATCGTCGAGGATGTCGTCCGCGAGCACGAGGTCCCCCGGCTGACTCCAGCCGAGACCACGCGGCTCGTCGAGGTCTTTCCGCAGCTGCGGCAGTGGGCTGGTGACGAGCGGACGCGGTGGTTGCTGGGCAGACCTGGTCTGGTGGACATGCTGTTGCGCGCGGGCCCGGGCGTGGCGGCCCCTCAGGGAGCGGCGTCGGAGGCCGACCTGTTCGCCTCCGTCTGGCGCAACCTTGTACGCCGCGGAGAGATGATGACGGCGGGAGGCCCCTCCCCCGACGCTCGCGACCAGTCTCTCCAGGCACTGGCCAGACGCCAACTACTTCCCCGCGAAACCGCCGTGCCACCGGACCCGGCCGCCTTGCCCTCCCTTCGCTCCGACGGTCTGCTGGCGCCGCTCGGCGCGACCAGCGCCTGGAGCCCGTCTGATCGGTTCGCCAGCGATCTCGTGCGAGACATGGCGGTGGTGCGGCTGCTCGTCACGGACGGCTTCGGTCTCCTCTCAACCGCCGACGCGCCGCGCTGGGCGCTGCGTGCCGCACGCATCGCGTGCCAGGCCCATCTACTGGGCGCCGATGACGTCGAACGGTCGCTCGCCCACCTGCGCACCGTCTTCGACGGGATCGCGTCCGACCACGGCGAGCGGTGGTCGGACGTGCCGTGGGAGGCAGTGCTCACCCTCGGTGCAGCCGGAAAGGTACTCGGCCGTGTATGGCCCGCGCTGCAGATGGACCAGCAAGCCGGCTTGCGCACGGTAATCCGGCTGGCCATGCAGCGTTACGCGCCCCATGGCGTCGGCGACCCGCTGATACTCGCGCCCCTGGTCGAACTGGCCTTCTGCCAGCCACACGAGACCGGCTCCGGCAGCGACTCACGGACCGCCCACGACGTGGGCCGCAGAGTCCGCGAACTGGTGCTGGCGTGGCTGTGTGGACTAGTGCAGGCCGAGACAAGCGAGCCAGTTCCGATCCGGCAAGCGCTGCGGGACCGCGTGCTCGCATCCGATCCGGAGCACTCGGACGAATTCGCAGTGGAAGCCCTGGCGATGCTCGGCACCGACCTCGACAGGCGCGCCGAGGCGTTCCTCAGGGGAATCGCCGACGACGACGGTGCGCGTCTCGAGCCCGCCGTGGAGAGCTTCTGGGCCGCGACGGAGATGGCCAGGCATCAGCCGGATCTGCTGCTGGCCCTGGCCGAGTCCTACTACATCGAACAGCACGACCCTGAGGAGGACAGATACGGCTGGTCCCACTCGTACCCGTTCGACGACGGCATCCGACATCACCGCGCCCGCGGAAGCATCACCGAACAGATGGCGGGGTGGTATCGGGGGCCCTTCTGGCCGCTCCTGAAGGCGCACACCCTCCCTGCACTGGCCCTGATCAACCGGATGCTCGACCACGCTGCGGCCGTCCGGGTCGGGGTGCACGGCGACGATGTCCAAGCACCCGCTGACGAGCCGACCGGAGCAGAACTGGATCTGCCGGGGGTGGGAGTTCGGCACTGCGTCGGGGATGAACACGTCTGGGCCTGGTATCGGGGAGGGTCGATCGGCCCGTACCCGTGCGTGAGTGCGCTGCTCGCGGTCGAGCGCCTCGCGGACCAACTCGTGGCCGTCGTCGGCATCTCTCCCGCCCAGGTGGTGGAGCTTTTGTTGCGCGACTGCAACAACTTGGCCATGCCCGGTCTGGCTGTCGGGTTCCTGGTGCGCCATCTGGAACAGGCCGGCGATCTGCTGATCCCCTGGATGCGGGATCCGAACGTGTGGCAGCTAGAGTTCGTGCGAGTCGCCGGTGAAGGAGTGCTGCACGTACAAGGCCCGGACGAGACCGATCTCGTGGGGCGGTCCCGTCGCCGAAGCAGCCCGCGCGATGTCGCCGCCGAACTCACTATGCGCGCGGTCCTCTCGGGGGACCACGGCAGGGTGGACGAGCTCGCGGCCACCGGAGAGGAACTCGTCCGCCGCGCGGAGGAAATGGTCGCCGACTCCCAGGACGACTCGGAGGCCGACCACTTCCTCGCCTCGGTGCAGGTGTGGGCAGCGACGTTCAGGCCGGAAAACTTCCGCCTGGAAACCGCCGGATCCGGCAACTTGACCGTGCAGTACCAGCATCCCGAGCCACTGGCGACTCGCATGCGGCCCGACACCGAGATGCTCGACCGGGCCGGCCGAGCCCTGCGCCTGCAGAACACCTACGCCGGATCCGACGGTCGCAACGCCCCTCCCGACACGCTTCTGGCCGACATAGCCGAGGCGCGGTCCTTGGGCGACGACACACCCGGTCTTCCTCTCGACCGGCTTGACCCGATCGCCGCCGTCGCCGCCACCGCTGCCGTCGCACAGGCTCGCGGACGGCTCCGGGTTCCGGTCGACGACCTGCGATGGGCGACGACCGTCCTGGTCGAGGCGATCACCGAACCGAGCCGGACCGGGTACGCCTCCTCCTACTACTCGATGGGGGCCGACCGGTCCGCGGCGACCGGCCTGGCGGCGCTCCTAGCGGTGACCTCCGACGACGCCGTCCTCGACCGGCAGGCGATCATCGACGTCTTGACCCGCTGCAGCACGAACCACTTCGACGAGGTGCGCATGGCGTTCGCCCGGGCTCTCGAATACGTCTGGGCCGCGCCATGCGACACCGACCGACAGCCGGGCCCGTGCCGCCACCAGGTGGCGCTAGACGCCGTGGAGGCGGGACTGCGGGACTGTCGACTGGGCGACTG
This sequence comes from Streptomyces lothianensis, assembly GCF_047779955.1. NCBI lineage: Bacteria > Bacillati > Actinomycetota > Actinomycetes > Kitasatosporales > Streptomycetaceae > Streptomyces > Streptomyces lothianensis. The sequence continues at coordinate 209,278 of NZ_JBLMKT010000072.1, forward strand.
GGACCCGAAGACCGGCACACGGGAGCGTCCCCGGCTCGACGGCCCCTACGAGCGAACGCTGCCCGAGGTCGATGCGGAACAGCTGTACCTGATCTCGCTGATCCCCCCGCTCGTGGCCGCCGGCGCGGCATCCCTCAGCGACAGTTGTGTGGCGGATCGGGCGAACAGGCTCACCGAAACCCTGCTCGCCGCCCACGCCCGCGCCACCGACCACTGGGCCAAGGAGGGGTACGAGAACCGGCACAGCAAGCGAAGCGCGCGCGTCATTGTCGACCTAGCGGTCAGTGGCAACACCGAGCCGCTCAAAGCACACGCACAGCACTTCGCCGCTAACAGCCGCGCCCTGCACCAGTTCCTCCGCGACCTCGCCGTACTCTTCACCTACGACGACGGCCTGCGCCCGTCCCTCCCTGCCGTCTGGCCCGTCGTCATGGAGGCCGCCCTCGACGCCATCGGCGACGGCACCGGGCTACGCACCAGCCATCACTGGGACGGCCTCGCGCTGGGGTCGCTCCTGCCCGCGCCCGAAATCGACATAAGTGACACCGACATCGACGCGACCCTGGCTCGCGCCCGGCAGGACTGGCTCCATCCCGACATCCTCACCAGCCTCCTGGACCGCTTGACAGTACTCGCCCGTCAGGAACCGAAGGCCCTCGATGCACTCGCACAACTCGGCAAGTGCGCCCCGCTCACATGGCAGAGGGATGCGGGACTCCGCCTGGCGGAGCGACTGATCGACGGCAACCATCGCATCGCCGCGAACAGGTGCTGGTACCTCCCCGACTGGCTCCGGACGCTTCACTCACGTGATGCCATGACACCGGACCAGATCGCACGGTGGCGACGCCTCGTCGACGGGTTGGCGTCCGCGGGTGACCACCGGGCGGCCGACCTGCAGCGTATGGAGGAATGATCCCGGCGCGGGGCCCCCGGGGGCGGGGGCAGCCGGCCTTGTGTCGCCCAGGACCGGCTCCGGCGCCAGGGAGCACGTTCCGGCGAGGTGCTGATCCGCCCCTATCTCCCACACGGGGCACCTTCAAGTTCGCGGCTTCATCCCGGTGCCAAAGGTTGGCATGGCTGGAGGCCACAGTCGGCCTCCGGTCACCGAATCGGGACTCGGACACCGCCGTCATCAATAGAGGATGCAGTAGCGCACGATCCGCGAGGCTGCGACTTCGCAGGACATCAGCCGCAACGATGTCGCCCAGCACCTCGTACGACCGCAGGGGCCTCCAAGCCCGGAAAGAGCGCTGTCGGCTCCTGAAGACTTGCTCGACCGCACGCCCATGGGACGGGCTCGGTTTCACCTACCCACCCGTTGGTCCTGGAGAGGTCCTGGTAGGAGCCTCGGTAGCCGATCGAGCGGAGCACCAGCAGCGCGAGGTAGTGGCGGGTCAGGAGCCAGGTGTCGGTGACCAGTCCTTTGACCCCGTAGACGGGCTCTTGTGTCTCCTTGGGATGCACGAGACGGTTACGGACTCGGGTGACGACGTCGGCGCCGTCCGCCGGCCGAGTGCCGTCTACCCGCTGTCTGGCCGCATAGGCAGCGGCTGCCGGCAGACGGTCTGCGCGCACCCTCAGATCGACCCCGGACTCCGTCAGGACCATACGCAGTTTGTCATGAGCCGGCCGTGCGCGGGATGTGTACTCGGCTTCCGTGAGCCGCCCGCTGAGCACGAGTTCCTGCCACATCACATGCTCCAGTCCGGCAGCTCCGCTCATGATCCGCTGCTCGACGAACCCTCGATCGACTATGGCAGTGATCGCGTACTGCATCTGCAGGCGAAGCGCCTGCCCCTTGCCGGGATCGCGGAAGGTGGGCAGGAGGCAGGCCAGCAGATCTGCCAAGGACTTCTGGTCTTCGGGGTACCACCAGCCGGAGCTGATGCGGCGTGCCGGGTCGCAGAGCATCGGGCCCCACTGGCCCCACACCGTATGCTCCTGGTCGTTCAGGCCGACGGGCAGGGCGGGGGCGACCCACCGGCCGAGCGCGAAGGACAGTCCGATGTGCAGCGCACTGAGAACCGGGGTGACCTCGGCGGCCGTGAACGTGGCTCCGTCCAACCGACGGATGTCCATCACGTGAGTCATGACGTAGACGTCCGCCTGGCGCACATCAGAGAAGACGGCCTTGTGATCGGAGCGGACGTCGAGCGTGATCCTCCACCCGTCCGCCTCATACACACTGCGTCCGGCCGACACCAGTCGCGGCGTCCCATCAGCAGCATGAGCCTCGAGGTGGGCTGATCCACGCCATCGGGGCAGATTGAACCAGTGGGCAACAACACGGTCGAGCGGGGCGGTGGGGTCTCCGTAGGAAGTGCCGTTGGACCAGCCGCTCACAGCGTCTCTGGCGAACACCGGCAGTTCGATGCCGAGGTTGAGCAGACTCAGCTCAGTCCTGTCCATAGAGGTGGGGTCATAGTCTTCGGTACGCAACCGCCAAGAGATCCCGGGCTTCGGGGAGCAGTCGTACTGGACAACCCCGGGCACCTCAGCCCCGGCCGGTCCAATGGGTCCGTCGTAGAGGGTGATCGGCTCCCCTGGCGCATGGAAGGGGTACACCGGCGCCAGGGGCTCCTCAGCCTTGAGCTCAGTTGACGAAGCAGACATGTGCCGCACTCCAGACGTTGCCACCGACATTGGCCGCGCAGTGCCGCCGGGCGCTGCGCGGCTCCCCCCTGCAAGCTCAGCTCTCTACAACGCGTGCTCGGACGACAACCCGAGAAGGGCCCTAAAGGAGGGCGGTGCAAGGACCTGAACCGCTACGCAACGACCCCACTCTCTACACGGGCCCCTCAGAAGCGAACCCCTCACCGTCCAACTACAGTGCGTCAATCCAGCCTATACAGCGTGTGGATCACGCCATTCTCCCGGACCGCATTGTCGTGCCTCCTCAGCCACCCGATTCTGGAACGTTCGTCACCAGCTGAGGGGAGACAGGTGAAAGTGCCACGACACGCCGCGAACAGCCCTGATGTCATCGGGCAGACCACCGGACTGATCGGCTTCTTGCGAGAGGTCGTCCAAAGCAGCCACCAGCGTCTACGGGACGACCGGCGTTCGCGGGAGCGTTTGTGGCTCGCCAGTCTGCCGGCCTCCGTGCGACGCCCCGTCGACCGGCCCGACGGCATCCTGCTCACCCTCGACCACGTGCCCCAGGCCGCCCCGCCGCCGCTGCCGGAAGTGCTGGACGGGTGGGTGTCCCCTGAACTGTGCCGGGACGCGGACGGTGAGGATCCGCCGCTCGCGAGCGAGGGACCGGGGAAGGAGTTGGTGCGGGCCGAGGACGGTCGCCAATGGCGGGAGGAGACCGACGACCACAGCGTCCGCCGTGAAGACGCGGCCGAGGTGTTGCGGGCCTACGGACCGTGGCTGGCGCGGTGGCGACGCTGGGCCGAGCGGGAGCGCGCCGAGCGGGCCCTGCGGGAGCTGTACGAGCAGGTGTACCACTGGCACCAGAAACTGACCCAGCAGGACGACCAGCTCGAACTCGTGCTCGTCACAGGCCTGTTGACATGGAGTGACCCACGCGGTGACACCGTCCATCGCCACATCCTCACCCACCGGGTGGAAACTTCGGTGGACCGCAAAACCGCCCAGCTCACTGTCCGGCTGACGGCCGAAGGGGCGGTACGGCTGGAGGACCAGGCGTTCCTCGACACCGACGACGGCTGGGCCCCCGAGCGGTCGGCCGCGCTCGCCGAGAGGATCGCAGCCCAGTCTCTACACCTCCTCGGCTCGGAAACCTTGGAACACCTGGCCCAATGGCAGGAACGCGTGCTGCAGCGTCCCGTGACGTTCAGCGCCGAGTGGCAGCCTCCCCGCGAGCCGGAGCCGGGGGCACGCCTCACGTACGCCCCGGCGTTGGTGCTGCGTCCCCGGGACCGAAACGCCCTGCTGAATTTCTACGAGCGGATCGCCGACAGCGTGGCGTCGGAGGCGCACGCGCCACTGGCACTGGCGCAGCTGGTACTGCCCCTGGACGCCGAGGCTCGTGCGAACTGGGACGGGCGAGAGATCCCGCCCCTGTTCGGGGACGACCCGCTCTTCCCGGGCAAGACCAACGAACGCCAGCGCAGTGTGCTGCGGCGCCTGGAACACGACACCGGCGTGGTCGTGCAGGGCCCGCCAGGCACCGGCAAGACGCACACCATCGCCAACCTTGTCTCGGCATTGCTGGCCCAGGGGCAGAGGGTCCTGGTGACCAGCGCCCGCGACCAGGCCCTGACCGTCCTGCGGGACAAACTCCATCCTGCCGTACGCGACCTGTGCGTCCTCCTACTCAGCTCCGCCCGCCAGGACGGGGCGGACGAACTGGAGCGGACGATCAACGCCCTGACCGACCATGTCGCCGCCAGCGACCCGGAGCAGCTGCGGGACGAGATCCGTCAGCTTGCCGCACAGCGCGAGGAGGTACGTGAACGGATTGCCACGCTCACCGAGGAGGTGATCTCACTGCGGGAGGCAGAGGTGTACCGGCACCGGGAGATCGCCCCCGGGTACGGCGGCGTCCTTGCCGCGATCGTGCAGCGCGTCCGCGACAACGCCGAGCACCACTCCTGGATCGGCCTGGTCCCGGACGACGGACCGACACCCTCCTCCCCTCCGCTGTCACCCGCCCAGGCGGCCGAACTCCTGAGCCTGCTGCGCGAGGACGCCGCGGAACCCCGGGCCGGAGGCACCCTGCCGGATCCCGACACCCTCCCCTCCCCCGAGGACCTGAGTCAGGCTATTGAGGCGGGACGCATCACCGACGACGGCCTGTCTCTCGAGGCGGTCGGCATCCGCGACAGTCTCGCGCGACTCGACACCTCCGTCACCGACGAACTGGTCTCACTCGCGAGCAACTGCCGTACGGCCCTGCACCACCTCGGCCTGCCGCCAAACGCCAGACACTGGGACCCCGTCAAGTGGACGACGAAAGCCCTGACCGCCCGTCTGTCACGCGAAAACTTCGCCATGTGGCGCCAGGTGTACACCCTCAACGACCAGCTCACCGAGGTGTCACAACAGCTGGAAGCCGTCGTCACACGGCGTGTGCTCCTGCCCGAGGCGCTCACGGGGCAGCAGGCCGACGCGTTCAGCACTGCCGGCGCCGCCCTGCGAGCCCATCTCGCCAGGGGCGGCAGGCTACGCAAGCGCGGCAGCCTCCTGGCCTCGAAGGCGCAAAAGGACGCCCAGGACCTCCTGGATGTCTGCTCTGTCGACGGTCATTCGCCCGACACACCGGACGAACTCGACGCCCTACTCGCACACTTGCGAGCCCTCTCCACCGTGGACGCGATCGCGCGCCGGTGGGCGCAGGCAGGTGCCCCCCTCTCCAACGGTCCCCTGGAACTCCGACTGGCCTCCTTGACGGAGGCGTACACGCGCCTGAGGCAGGTCGACGCCTTCGGTGCCGCCCGCGAGCGCATCGACGACGTCCTCGTCCACCACGGCCTGCACATCGATCTCACCTCACGCATGGCCTGGCAGGACTTCGCCGATGCACTGGCGGCGCTGTCGGACCGGCGGGCCGCGGACGAGGCATTGATCCGACTGGCCACGTGGGAAGAGCAGCTGCGTACACCGTCGGAGGGCTCGCGTCCCGCCCCCGAAGCGCTGGCCGCAGCACACGCCATCCGGGAACAGGACACCGAACGCTATTCCAAGGAACTTGACGCGTTGCGGGAGGCGCATCGGCGCGAGCACCGCCGACGCCGGTGCACCATGCTCCTGGACAGCGTGCGCCGGGCGCACCCTCTGCTCGCGGACCAGCTGACGAAGGATCCCGACGATCCGGTCTGGGAGAAGCGGCTGGACTCCCTGGCCGAGGCATGGGCCTGGGCGACGGCCTCCGCATTCGTGAAGCGCCAACGCACTCCTGGGCGAGAGGGTCAGTTGGAGGGCGAGCTAGCCGAGTGCGAACGCCGCCTGGAGGCACTAACGGGTGAACTCGCAGCCACATGGGGAAGGTTGCACTGCCTGGAGCGCATGACGCAGGAGCAGCGTTCGGCGCTGCAGGCATACCGCAATCACATGGCTTCGTACGGCAAGGGCAAGGGCCGCAACGCGGGCCGCTACCGTGCCGCAGCGCACGACGCCATGCGGACGGCGCAGGGAGCTGTGCCCGCATGGGTGATGCCCATCTCTCAGGTGGCGGAGATGGTGTCGCCCAAGCGCGACGCATTTGACGTCGTCATCGTCGATGAAGCCAGCCAGGCCGGCATGGACGCGCTGTTCCTGCTGTGGCTCGCTCCACGCGTGATTGTCGTCGGCGACGACAAGCAGTGCGCGCCTCCGGTCAGCGGCATGGGTCGGCTCCAGGCGATCCAGGACCGGCTCCTCTCTCATCTGCCGGACATGCCGCCCATGCTGCGCCAGCTCTACACCCCTGCCACCAACCTCTACCAGCTGCTGTCCACGTTCTTCCCGAAGGTGATCCGGCTGGAAGAGCACTTCCGCTGCATGCCCGAGATCATCGGCTGGTCCTCCCGGACCTTCTACAACGACAAGCTGCAGCCGCTTCGGCAGTTCGGCGGTGAGCGCCTCGACCCGCTCGTGACGCACTTCGTCGAGGGAGCCGTCACCCAGGGCCGCGACAGCCGCCTACGCAACCCCAAGGAAGCCGAGGCCGTCGCCGACTGCCTGGCCCGGCTCATCGAGGATCCCGCCTACCAGGACAAGACCATGGGGGTCATTGCCCTGCAGGGACCGGTCGGGCAGGTGAAGCTCCTGGAACAGCTGATCAACGAGCGGGTTCCGGCGCCGGTACGCGAGCGCCACCAGATCCGGGTGGGCAATCCCGCCTCGTTCCAAGGAGACGAGCGACACGTCATCCTGCTGTCGATGGTGGCGACGAACCCGCCGCGGATCGCGGGCGGTGCACGCAGCGAACGGCAGGCGTACAACGTCGCCGCTTCCCGGGCTCAGGACCAGATGCGGCTGTTCTACTCGATTCCGCCCGACCGCCTGAAGAAGGAAGACCTCCGGTTCAATCTCATCGCTTACATGGAGAACCCGCCCGCCATGCTGGCGAGCGCCGACCAGATCGGCGATGTCTCGGCGGACATCGCGCAGGATCCGTTCGAGTCCCTCTTCGAGCAGCAGGTCTACCTGCGCCTGAAGGCACGCGGCTACCACGTCGTCCCGCAATTCCCCGCTGGGAACAGGCGCATCGACCTCGTGGTGGTGGGTGCTCGCAGCCGTCTGGCGGTGGAGTGCGACGGCGACCGATTCCACTCCACGCCCGAGCAGATCCGGCGCGACCAACGGCGCGACCGTGAACTCCAGCGGGTGGGCTGGACGTTCTGGCGTATCCGAGAGAGCGAGTTCCGCTTCGACCCCGACGAGTCGTTGACCGGGCTGTGGGCGGAGCTGAACCGGCTGGGCATCCATCCGGCCACCTTCGACGACGCCCACTCCCCCACCCCATCCACCGCGCCCTCCGCTGTGCGGTGGACCCCGCTCGACCTCTCCTCCGACGAGGACCTGACCGAGGACACGGCGCAAGCCGCGGACACCACCGACGCAGCAGATCCCCTCGCTGTCCTGCAACCGGCCGAGGACGAGGAACCCGAAGACATCACGGAAGGCTCGGCATGACCCCGCACTCCCCTCTCGGCATCCTGGACGCCAACACCCTGGAGGAACTGGCCCGTGTCATCTGCGGCGACGAACACCTCTACTACCGCAAGGGCTACGAGATCGCCCGGTTCCTGGAACACGCCGGCTGGGAGCGCGTGCCGGAGTACGACGGCGAGTACCGCAGGGAGTGGACCCTCGCACGGCTCGCCGAGCGCCGCGAGGACCCCACCGAGCTGGAGAGGGTCCTGCTCCGGCTCGCCGACCCGCGCGAGTACCTCGATGAGCCCGAACAGCTCCCCACCACCATCTCCGCCGTCAACGCCTTCCTCATCCATGAGGGCGTGCGCCTGGAGAACCCTGGCGGCCGCCCCCGCCTCGTCGCCTGCGACCCCTCTCTCGCCCATCCGGGCAGCCAGGGCCCAGTCGAACTCAGAGCCACCATGACCGACCTCATCACGGACCAGAACATGGCCGGCCTCCTCCAGCACCGCTTGGACGAGGCCCGCACCTGCTACGCCAACGGCGCCCATGTGGCCGCCATCATCATGCTCGGCAGCCTTCTTGAAGGCGTTCTCGTCCATGTCGTTCAGGAACGCAACGCCTCTCTGCTCGGCCCTACATCCCCGGACAGGGTGAGCCTGGATATCCTGATCAAGACCTGTCACGAAGCCGGCTGGATCGGGGCCGACGTCGAGCGCTTCTGCCACGAGTTGCGCAAGTACCGCAACTTCGTACATCCGCGCGCCGAGATCCGGGAGGCTCACGCCCCGGACCGCGACACCCTGGACATGTGCTGGCCCGTGGTCAACGCGGTCCTGAACGACCTCGCCGACTCCCAGCCCAAGGCAGCCTGATCACCCGAACCGCACCGTCCCGCGCGTAGCTCGTCAGACGAGTCTGAGCGCAGGGCGGCCGTCCGGCATCCCCAGCGGCTCCCGCACTCGCGTCCTCCGCTGCCGCCCGACCGCATGACGCCATCGCCGCAGTCCCCCCCCCACCCGGGAGCGTAAGCACCGAAGAAGCTCCATGCTTCAGCTGCACCCGAGTGAGCCGCTGAAGGACGAAGAAGGAGCCTCGCTGGCGAACCAGCAGGCTCCTCCGGGTGCGTGCTCATGAACCCAGCGCCGCCATGCTTCACCCACCGCCAAGATCCGGACCGTTTGCGGCCGTCGCATTTCGAAAACCTCAACGCCCACCTCCTCCGCTGCTCAAGTGCGGTGCAGTTGCTGCGCCACCAGCAGACGGCAAGCCTTCCATTGCTCCAGCGCCGGTCAGGCTGCTTCCCAGAGGGCGGCGTCCAGGATCCGGACGGCTTTGGTGATGCTGCCCGGCATCAGGTGCCGGTAGGTGCAGTACGTCTCCTCGATGGACGTGTGGCCCATCCATTCCGCGACGTCGGTGATGGGGATCCCGTTTCCGAGGGCGTTCGAGGCGAAGTAGTGGCGGAAGCCTTACATCCCGACACCCTCCGGTGAGTAATTGTCAAAACCTGTGGATGGCCGGGTAGCTAGTGACCTGAGTCAGAGATTCGTCGGCAGTAGGCGGCGACCTTGTCAAGGATC